>JAPLPC010000318.1 GCA_026400425.1 Hyphomicrobiales bacterium
CAGATGCCTGGAAACCCAAGCCCGGGCTGGTGCCGATCGTCGAACCGAAATCGTTTGAATCGTTCGTAAACTGAATATCGTCAGCCCTTCTATTATCCTTATCTGTTGAGCTTGCGCTCTCTTGAGTTTTCAAATCGATGACAACAGCATCGCCGTTTTTATCGACGGGCCAACCGGCATTTCTCGGAAGTGTTGCCGCCGCATGTAAGAAAAATTGTCGTCAAATCTGCGCGGTTTCGCAGTCGCACACCTCGCCCCGAGATGAACTTGAATGCTGTAGAGGCCTATTTTCAAGGACTTCGGGCGCAGGATGCCGCCACAATCGAACCAGATGCCTGAGCCTTGCGACGTTCAATCGATGCAAACTATATTTTTTCGTGCTCGTAAAACCATCGGCTACATTAATCGTAAGCAGGGTTTTTCAAGCGATGTACTGCCGTGTCACACGACCAATGATGTCGTCCATCCGACACAACATGTCGTCGAGACCTAAACGCGACTCACATGCTCCGCTGGCAACTTGCCGCTGTTCCACTGGCCGTCGATCGCGCGCTCGATCTGCGCGGCGAGTTGCAACAGCAACCCGTCATTGGCCTGCCGCGCCTGTGCCTGGATGCCGAGCGGCAATCCATGCTCCTGACTCGCGAGCGGCAGCGAGATGCCGGGAATGCCGCACAGATTGGCGAGCGGCGTATAGGCGAAGTTCTTCCACAGATTGGCAAACCAGTCATGCACCGACGGATTGTCGCTGATCGAAAGATAGTCCGTGGTGCCGATCTTCGGAGTCGGCTTCGCCGTGATCGGGGTCAGGATGATGTCATAGCGTTCGAAGAAATTTCCGAACGCGCGTGACGTGGTATTGAACACCGCCTGCATCGCGGCACGTTCGGTGTAAGAGGTATCCAGCCCCGCTTCCCAGATCTTGATATTGATCGGCTCGAGCAGATCGGCGACCGGCTCGTCCAACCCGAGCCGCGCCAAATGCCCCGCGATCACCTGCGCGAAATTGCTGATATAGCAGGTGGTCTGCGCTGCGAAGGCGGCGCGGAAATCGACCTCCGGTATCGCCCATTCGACGTGATGTCCAAGCCCTTCGAGCAATTTGCCGACACGCGCCAGCTCGGCCACGAAATGCGGTTCCGCTTTGTAGTCCCCCCATTCATGCGACAGCGCGATGCGGAGTCGGCCCGGGTCACGCTTGATCAGTTCGCTATAGGGCTCTGTCGGCGACCAGAACGGCATAAACTCGCCCGGCGCGCCGCCGCGGCAGTTGTCCACGAAGGCCGCGGTGTCGCGCACCGTGCGGCTTGTACAGCCCTGGATCGACACCAGGCCGGAAAGATCCGACAGCGCCGGTGCGAGCGAATAGACGCCGCGCGAAACTTTCAGGCCGATGGTGCCGCAGACGCCGGCGGGGATGCGGATCGAGCCACCGCCATCGGTGGCATGTGCAATCGGCAACACGCCCGCGCCGACCATGGCCGATGAGCCGGCGGAGGAGCCGCAGCTCGAATAGTCCACGTTCCAGGGATTGCGGGTCACATAGAACTTGTTCTCGGCCGAACTGCACACGCCGAACTCGGGCGTGGTGCTGCGACCGATGATGTTGAGACCCGCGTGACGGATTTTGCCGGTGAGGAAACTGTCCTGCGCGGGGCGATGGCCCTGCATGATCTGCGAGCCGAACTCCTGCAACCGCCCCTTCAGCGTCGGCCCCAGATCCTTCATCAGATAGGGCACGCCGCCAAACACGCCGCCGGGGTTCATGCCGTCCTTGAGCGGATCGGTGACCACATCATCGAACACTTCGACAACGGCATCGAGTGCGGGATTGGTCTTGGCGATGCCGGCGGCGGCCTGCGCCGCCAGTTCGGCCGCTGTGAGCTCGCCCTTGCGCACGCGCTCGGCCAGCGCCACCGCATCGTGCTTAGCCCACTCGTCCCACCCCATCGCCAATGTCATGTCGTGCATCCGTTCAACACAGTGATCGTCGAACGAAGCCTAGGCTGTCGGCGCGGCCGCTGTAAACCAGTGGCATGCCCGCGCATGGACCCTATGCGAGGACGAAGTTGCAGGCTGGGCGCGTATCAGCGCGTCACCGGCTCGGTGGTCGGATTCAGGAACGCCTTGATGTCGGCGGAGGCCTCGTTGAGCTGCGTGTCCTGATCGTAGACGTCGTTGCGAAACTGCACGACGCCGTCGCGCGACATCCAGGCCGTGAGATAGATCCAGGCCACAGGGACGCTCTTCGTCAGCTTGATGTCCTGCCGCTGATTGGTCGCGATGCCCGCATCGATCTGGGCACGGTCCCAGTTCGGCGTATTCTTCAACAGCCAGGCGGCGAGATCGCGCACGTTGTCGACGCGCACGCAGCCATGGGAATCGAACCGATCAGCATTGGCAAACAGATTGCGCTGATTGGTGTCGTGCATGTAGACGGCATAGGAATTCGGCATGTCGATACGCAAGCGACCGAGCGCGTTCCATTCGCCGGGATCCTGCCGTACGGTGACATCCGGCACCTTGCCCTCGCTCCAGTCCACGCTCGCGGGATCCAGCGCATTGCCGCGGCCGTCCAGCACCTGCATATGCATGCGCGCGAGATAGCCGGGCTCCTTGCGCATCCGCGCGGCGATCTCGTGCCTGGTGATCGAAGACGGCACCGTCCAGGTCGGATTGAGATTGACGTTGTTGATCTGCGACGTGACCGTCGGCGATGGCTTCTCGCTCTTGCCGACAATGACGCGATAGCGCCGCACCACCTTGTCGCCCTCGATCGCCTCTGCATAGGCGGCGGGGATATTCACCACCACATAGCGTTCGCCGAATTTGAAGCCGATCGTTTGCATCCGCTGGATCGACGCCTCCAGCTGTTGGACCCGCTTCTCCACCGGCACGTTCAGCGCGGCCAGCGTGCGCGGCCCGACCAGTCCTGTGGCCAGCAAACCGTTGCGCAATTGAAAGCGCTTCACGCCGGCGATCAGCTCGTCGTTATACGGCCCGCTGCTTTCCACCGTGAACAGATCGCCGGTGATGACAAGACGACGCCGCAGCAATTCGACGTCGGGGCCCTCCAAGCCTGCTGCATATTTCGCTTCCGCGGTTATCATGGGCCAGCCGCCCTTTGCGGCGATGGCGCGATAGTGCTTCAGCGCATCTTCGGTGCGCTGCGCCGATTGGGGATCCAGCGCCGGCTCGCTGGATTGTGCGAGGATGGCCGCGGAGCGCTGCTCCGGCGTCATGCTCTTGCTATCGATGATGGCATTGGCGCTCGGCGCCTTAGCCGGCGCGGGGTTGGGCGCCTGTGCATGAGCCACCGCGCTCCCCGCTGCGGCGACGATGATCATGGTGACGAACCGCAATGTCATTGTTCAAATCCGAAGTTGCCGAAGCACCAATCAAACCATGAAAGGAAATGTTCACGCTTTGATTAAGATCTGAATAAATGCGGTTACCGAAAAGTTAATGCCCCGTCATTCCCACCAGTTGCGCTGCATCATCATCGGCCGCTCCATCTGGCCGTTGCGACGGCGCATCGCATTGCCTTGCGGGGCGCGCTCGCGCGGGAAGAACATGCCGAAGCCGTCGTCATAGCCGTCCCCGCTCGCCACGTCGGTCATCGGCGGCGGCGTCGGCTTGCGGGTGATGAAGCCGCCCTGCGGATGGTTGTTGAGCACCGTGACGAATTCGGTGCGGTAATTGGTTTCGGCGCTCAGCGGTTCGTCCGAGATCACGATGGAGGAGCGCGGCAGCGCCGTCGGTCCGATCCGGTCGAGCACTTCCTGCGGGATCACGATGCGATCGAGCGCCGCTTTTGCACTGTCGGCTTCGTCGATGGTGACGGCGCTCCAGCGCAGGCCGGCGCCGTCGCGTGCCATCGCCGTGAACACATGGGTGCCGATCGGCTTGTCGGCGTCGCGGATGGTGACGGGCACTTCGATGCTGGCATCGAACACCTCGCCGCCGCCATCCGGCGCCGGTTTATGGGTGTTGCGACGGACGTAAAGTTTCTGCGTCGCCCGGCTGATATAGATCGAGACCGGTTCGGCAGCGAGCTTGGCATCATTGGCCGCGGTCGCCGTCGCGGCCTTGCGGGCTTCGACAACTTTCAACGCCTCTTTCGCCGCAACAGCCGCCTCGAGCTTCGCCTTGGCATCGGCCGTCGCGGTCTCGAACTGCGTCGCGAGTTCCGCGGCCTTTGCTGCCGCCTTCTGCTGCGCCGCCTCGGCCCGCGCTTTGGCTTGGTCGGTGCTTGCAGCAGCCAGCGCCTTGTCGGCCCTTGCAAGCTGAGCGTCGGCCCGCGTCTTTGCGGCTTCCAGCTTGCGCAGCGCCGCCTGCAGAGGCTTTGCTTCGCGTGCCGTCGTCGCGGCTGCCTTCTTCGCCTCGGCCGCAGCAGTCGCGGCGTCTTTTGCCTCGCGCGTGGCCGTCTCGGCCCGCGCCGGCGCGGCGGCAATCACCTCGGCCTTCGGCACGGGTCTTGTCGAACATCTTCTCGGCGAAGCCATACGGCATCCGCACGCAACCATGGGACGCGGCATAGCCCGGCAGCGGGCCGCCATGCAGCGCGACACCGTTCCAGGTGATGCGCTGCATGTTGGGCATCGCCGCGTCGTCATACATGTTGGACCGATGATCCTTGTTCTTCTCGAGGATCGCGAACACGCCGGACGGCGTCTCGCGCCCGCCGACACCGGTGGAGATCGGCGCACGTGCGATCCAGCCATCGGCGTCGTAGAATGTGACCTGCTGGCTCTTGATCGACACGATCGCCATGATCGGCTCGCCGGCATCGCGCGGCGCCACCGCTTCGACGACCTTCGGGGCGCGCGTCTGCTTGGCGGCGATTGCGGAGACCGGCATCGCCACCACGACGAGCGCGGCAGTCGCAGACATTAGCAGGCACCGTGCTGCCGCGGTGGATTGCGCCATCGCCAACCGAATTTTCATGCAATGCCCCGAATCAAATGCTTGGCCGGCCGCCAATCTCGCGCATGTTTATTGCGATTTGATCAATCCGCGCGCCGCCACCCGGGCCAGGCGCACCAAATCATCTGCGAGCGGAGTTCATATCGCACCGAAGGCGTCGGAGAAAGGTGGCCTGCTGCCACACCCGGCATTTGATCGTGCTGCAGGCCATGATCGCGCTTGGATCGCGCTTGAAGCCATGTGGCGGGGCCGAATGCGCACACCCGGCCCGCCACATGGTCACTGCATGCTGACCAGCGTCATGTCCAGGAACCAGGACTGCGGCGAGACAAAGCCTTTCACGTTCTTCGTCATGGCGCGTGGATTGAGATCGTGGACGATGTAGAGCCATGGCGGATTATCGACGAGCCGCTCATGCGCCTTGCGGGTCGCATCCGCGATGAGTTTGGGATCGACGGCCTCCGCCAGCGTCTTCAGGGATTCCTCAAAAATGTCGTCCTTCCACTGCTCGAAATTGAAGCCGTTGGGCGAGAAATTCGCGGCTGCAAAATAGCGCGCCATGACGCCGACATCGGACGACGGCGACGAGATGTTCAGGCCCATCGCGCCCTTGAGATTCGGATTGTCCGGCGTCAGCCGCGCGGCCGTGAGCAACACCGTCCATTCGACCACGTCGAATTCGACATTGACGCCGCACGCTTCCTTCAGGTTCTGCTGCATCAGTTCGTTCATCGGCATCGGCAACATCTGGCCGGAGCCCGAGCTGGAAATCTGCACCTTGAACGACAGCGGCTTCTGGGCGGTGTAGCCGGCCTCGGCCAGCATCGCCTTGCCCTTGGCGGGATCGAACTTGTAGCGGTTCGCAGGATTGCCGAAATTCGGATCGCTCGCCTTCAGCCAGCCGACCGAGGGCTCCGCGGTGCCGGACAGGAACGCCACCAGTCCTTCGCGATCGACGCAGTAGTTCAGCGCCTGCCGCACGCGAACATCCTTGAACGGCGAATTGGTGGCGCCGATATTGAAGAACCACGGCCAGACATGCGGATAGGAACCGGTGGTGATGGTGAAGCCCGCCGACTTCAGCGACGCAATACCGTCCGGCGGGGGCACCTCGACCCAGTCCACCTGCCCCGAGCGCAGCGCAGCCAGCCGCGCATTCGCTTCCGGCACGGGCATCAGCACGATCTTGTCGACCTTGGCTTTTTTCGCGGCGTCCCAATAGCCGTCGTTGCGCAACAGTTCGACGCGTTCGCGCGGCACCACACGACTGATCTTGAAAGGTCCTGTGCCCGCAGCCGGCAATGTCGCCACCTTGCCCCAGTCCTTGCCCGCCTTCTCGAACGAGGTCGGCGACGTGAACAGCAGATACACGGCCATATAGGGGAAGTAGGACGCCGGCGTCGTGGTGGTAATGGCCACCGTCGCACCGTCGATCTTCTTGTATGAGCCCATCACCGGCACGCGTGCGCGCGACATGCCGGATGCCGCCGGCTCGAATTGCGGGCTGTCCTTGTTGAAATAGCGGTCCAGATTCCAGATCACGGCATCGGCATTGAAGTCACTGCCGTCGTGAAACGTCACGCCTTTGCGCAAATGGAAGATCCAGGTCTTGGAATCTCCCGGCGCCTGCTCCCATTTCTCCGCCAGGCCAGGACGCAGCGTGGCGAGCTGATCCGTCTTCGTCAGGTCCCAGAGCACCAGCCCCTCGAAGATCGGATAGCCCATGAAGCGCATGCCCTCGAAGCCGTTATTGGGCAGGCCTGTGGCGGTGGGAATATCAGCCGCGGTCATCGCGATGCGCAGCGTGGACTCGGCCATCGCCGGTTGCGCGAGCAGCATGGCTGCAAGCGCAAGGATTTTTGGAGCAGTACGAATGGACATGACGTCTCCTGCGTTCGACGGAAGCAAGGAGATATCAGCAAGTTTCGGGCCAGCCCCGCCTGTCGCGGCGTGCCTATTTCTCTTGCAGCAGCTTGTTGTATTTCGCGACGTCGCGAAGAACGAGCTGCTGCAGCACGTCCCGCGCGTGCTCGTCGGCATCGGGTGCTACGGTCGAAAGATCGCGAAACTGCCGTTTCGCCGGCTCGCTTCCACCGCCACCCACGCACGCTCCGCATCACGCTCATTGGCCCCGTGGGCAATCCAAATTGCAGCTGGCGTTAGGAGGCCGCAAGCGATTTTTCGGCGATGGACAGCCATTCGGCCTGCGCCTTGCGGGCGAATTTCGGGGCACGCTTCATCTGCACCACGAATTCCGCGAACACGACTTTGGCTTCGCTCGTGCGCCCCAGGGCCTGGAGCAACTGGCCATAGCGCACGCTGGCCTCGGCGCCTGGCGCGTAACTCAGCAGCGCCTGGTATTCCGCCAGCGCATCGTCGTTGCGCCCGGCATCCGCCAGCGCCCGCGCATAGAGCAGATGGGCATCGGCGGTTTCGAACGCTGGCCACTGCGTCTGCAGCTCGTCGAGTGCCGTGATCGCATCAAGCGGACGCCCGGCGCCGAACTGCGCCTTCGCCTTGGCAAACACATAACGCGCCTCATGGCCGAGCGGCAGCGCCAGGATGCACTCGTAATGTTGGATCGCCTCGTCGTAACGGCCGATCTCGCAGCACTCGGCGGCCAGCGCGGCGCGATTGGTGATAGTGTCGGTGGCCGCAAGCTGATCGGCGAGAGCGCGATAGGTCTTTTCGGGATCGATCCGCCTGGCGACGTTGCGGCGCGCCTGCTGCGCGGCGCGGCCGCCTAGAATTTCCGGTAGCAATTCGATCAGCACATAATCGAGCAGCACGATGACAACGGCCAGCGGCATGAACGTCCTCCACAAGCATTGAGACGCACGCGCTGGCGAGGCCGATCGTGTGTCGTCTGATGCTGTGATGGACGCAGCGACACTGCGCTGGGTTCAAACGCGCAGTGCAGCTATGCAGCGCGGGCCAGATGGGACGCGAGGCCGGCGAACAGGCCGCGGCCGTCGGTATTGCCCATGATGTCTTCGACGTGATTCTCCGGATGCGGCATCATGCCGAGCACGTTGCCGCGCTCGCTGACGATGCCGGCAATCGAAGCCGCCGCACCGTTGATGTTGTGCAGGTCGCCGACGTCGCCGGTCGGCGAGCAATAGCGATACAGCACACGACCGTCGCCCTCGAGGCGCTTCAGCGTCTCGGCATCCGCCGTGTAGTTGCCCTCGCCATGGGCGACGGGCACGCGGATCACCTGACCGGCTTGGTAACCCGCCGTGAACGGCGTATCGGTCCGCTCGACGCGCAGATGCACGTCCTGACAGATGAATTTCAGCCGCGCATTGCGCATCAGAATGCCGGGCAGCAGGCCCGACTCGCACAGGATCTGAAAGCCGTTGCAGACGCCGAGCACGAGCCCACCGCCGGCCGCGAATGTGCGTACCGCATCCATCACCGGCGAGCGCGCCGCGATGGCGCCGCAGCGCAGATAATCGCCATAGGAAAAGCCGCCGGGCACCACCACGAGATCGGTGCCGTCGGGCAGCGCGGTGTCCGTGTGCCAGACCATCTTGGCCTCGGTGCCTGAAGCAAGCTTCAGCGCCCGCGCCATGTCGCGCTCGCGATTGATTCCGGGGAAAACGAGAACGGCGGATTTCATGTCAGACTCGGTGCTTCATTCAATTCAAGACGATGCTCGATGCGGTCGAGCCGGTGTTCGTGGCGGATCAGGGTAGCATGTATGCTGCTGAGTTCGGAGTGGAGACCCAAGAGATCATGATGAATGCCGGTGATCTGATACTTCAGAGCGAGCATGTCGCTCCTGTTCTCGTCAAGCTTCCCGTCCATCTGCGCCTGGCGCGCCTGTATGGATTTGAGCACGTCGTACATCAATTCCAACGACACGCTTGCCACCGCCCATCCCTCAGAAGTTACCCCTGCACTTCCACCTTGTAATTTTCGATCACCGTATTCGCCAACAGCTTATCGGCCGCCGCCTTCAGCGCGGCTTCGGCTTTGGCCTGGTCGGCACCGGCGGCGAGTTCGATGTCGAACACCTTGCCCTGGCGCACCGAGGCAATGCCGTCGACGCCGAGCGACTTCAATGCACCCTCGATCGCCTTGCCCTGCGGATCGAGGATGCCGTTCTTCAATGTGACTGTGACGCGGGCTTTCACGTTATTTCCTCAGCTCTTCACCAATACCGGACCGGTGCCCATCGGGCGTTCGTTCTCTGCCAGAATGCCGAGACGCTTGGCAACCTCGGTATAGGCCTCCAGCACGCCGCCGAGATCGCGGCGGAAACGGTCCTTGTCGAGCTTCTCGTTCGACTTGATGTCCCACAGCCGGCACGAGTCCGGCGAGATCTCGTCGGCGACGATGATGCGCATCATGTCGTTCTCGAACAGCCGGCCGCATTCCATCTTGAAATCGACCAGACGGATGCCGATGCCCAGAAACAGACCGGTGAGGAAGTCGTTGACGCGGATGGCCAGCGCCATGATGTCGTCGATCTCCTGCGGGGTCGCCCAGCCGAACGCGGTGATGTGTTCTTCGGACACCATCGGATCGTTGAGCTGGTCGTTCTTGTAATAGAACTCGATGATCGAGCGCGGCAGCTGGGTTCCCTCCTCGATGCCAAGGCGCTGCGACAGCGAGCCGGCGGCGACGTTGCGCACGACGACCTCGAGCGGCACGATTTCCACTTCGCGGATCAACTGCTCGCGCATGTTGAGCCGGCGGATGAAATGCGTGGGCACGCCGATGTCGTTGAGGTGCTGAAACAGGTATTCCGAGATTCGGTTGTTGAGGACACCTTTGCCCTCGATCACAGAATGCTTCTTCGCATTGAACGCAGTCGCGTCGTCCTTGAAGTGCTGGATCAAGGTGCCGGGCTCCGGACCTTCATACAGAACCTTGGCTTTGCCTTCATAAATGCGACGTCGACGGCTCATGGGGATGTACCGTGTGTTGTTGAAATCCATGGGATGCAGGTTGCTCCGGGTAACGGGTTAGACCCACGACGGAGCTGCCGTGAAGGCCTGGCCTCAAACGAGGAAACAGAACGAGAACCGAGCCTGCCGGCAACCTAGCCGATCCCCCCAGCCGACACAATCGACGCGGCAGAATTTGCTTGGATTTTACCCGGTCTCACGTCTGTCACAGGCGCGGCTCACCCTGCGACC
This sequence comes from Hyphomicrobiales bacterium, assembly GCA_026400425.1. Lineage (GTDB taxonomy): Bacteria > Pseudomonadota > Alphaproteobacteria > Rhizobiales > Xanthobacteraceae > Tardiphaga. The sequence goes on from JAPLPC010000318.1 coordinate 10,074, forward strand.
TTGCGGCCGATTGCCCGGTCGATTCAGCCCTCCTATCTAAGCCCGGAACCGGCGGTTACAATGTCGGTTCACGACACGCCAACCACGACGGGAACTCGATATGTCATCAATGGACAAGCGCGGACAGGATTTCGAGCGCAAATATGCGCTCGATGAAGAGCAGAAGTTCAAGGCGATGAACCGCCGCAACAAGCTGCTCGGCCTGTGGGCCGCCGAAAAGATGGGCCAGAGCGGTGACGATGCAGCCGCCTATGCCAAAGAGGTGGTCGCCTCGGATTTCGACGAAGCCGGCGATGACGACGTGTTGCGCAAGGTGCTTGCCGATCTCACCGCCAAGGGCGTGGCCATCACCGAGGCTGAACTGCGCGCCAGGATGGATTCGCTGGTCGCCGAAGCCGTGGCCCAGGTGAAGGCCGGCGTCTAAACCGCGACGACACGACAAACGGGCAGCGCAGGTCACGCCGTGACCGCGCGCTGCGCCATTGGTTAAAGTGATTCAAGGTCCCGCTCGGTATTCATCGGCGCGACCGCCTGATACAGCGCCCACTTTCCAGCTTCGGTTCCGAAAGTGGCGGGTATCTTGACGATCGACATTTCCAGCGGCTCCCGGGGTTCGCGCCACGCTAGCCATCCATGCCATGCAGGTTGGTTGATCGGCGCGGCAGTCCTGCTCGCCGACCTGATCGCCGGCACCGCCGTTGCGACGGCGCAGACACCATTGCCCGCGGTGACCATCGAATCATCCGCGCCCGCGCGGCGGCCGGCACGCCCTGCCGCGGCGTCTCCAAGCCGGACCCGCGCCTTCGTGGCCCGCCGCAACACGGCCCCGCCGCCTGCCCCGCCTACCGCAACCGAGCGCGCCA
>JAPLPC010000254.1:0-312 GCA_026400425.1 Hyphomicrobiales bacterium
GTGAGGACATCGGCTCCGGCCGTGGCCGGACCGCCGAGCATCAAGGCTACGCCGATCGCGGCCAGCCATTCGCACGATTGACGCAAGTTTGCCTCTGGTTTGCCTATGCCTGCGCCGAGACTACACGGAGATATTTCAACGGCTTGTGAATATCAGCCGAAATCGTTGCTCGGCATTTGGTGGAACACCACAGCGGCAAAGGCGGATCGCGACAATGTCGGTCCGCCCTCGCCGCTGTAGCCTCAGTTCATCGTGACGTTGGCCTTCTCCATCACGATCTTCCAGCGTGCGGTCTCGCTGGCGATGTACTTC
>JAPLPC010000254.1:321-3754 GCA_026400425.1 Hyphomicrobiales bacterium
CCGAGTTCGGACATCTTCTTCTTGGTTTCCGGCAGGCTCATGAACTCACGCACCTCGGCGGAGAGCTTATCGACGATCGGCTTCGGCGTCGCTGCAGGGGCGATGAAGCCGTGCCAGGCGACGGCCTCGAAGCCCGGCAGGAATTTAGCCACGGCCGGCACATTGGGATCAAAGTCGGCGCGCTTCGGCGTGGCGGTGGCAAGCATCGCCAGTTTGCCGCCGGCGACATGCGGCAGCAGCAGCGGCACTTTGTCGAAGGCGATATCGATCTGGCCAGAGATCAGATCGGTGACCATCTGGCTGGAGCCTTTGTAGGGCACATGGACCTCGATACGCATATGGGTCGAGGTGCCGGGACCGGCCGAGCCAAAGGTCACCTTGTCCGGATTGGCTTTGATGTGTTCGATCAATTCCGGCACGGTGCGGGCCTTGATCCGATCGGGATTCACCACTAGCACATTCGGCACCTGGCTGACCTGGGTGAAAGCGACAAGGTCCTTCTCCGGCTGGAACTGAAGCTTGCTGCCATAGAGTGATGGCGCAATCGCCAGTGGCGAGGTTGAGGCAAGGCCGATCACATAGCCATCGGGCTGCGCCTTTGCTACGCGGTTGACGCCGATATTGCCGCCGGCACCGCCCATATTTTCGACCACGACGGTGGCACCGAGCTTCTTCTGCAGGTGTTCGCCGACCATGCGGGCGATGATGTCCACAGTGCCGCCGGCTGCGAACGGCACGACGATGGTGATCGGCTTGGTCGGATATTTCGCGTCCTGTGCGCTCGCCTGCCCGGCGGTGAAGGCGACGCATGCCGCCATCAGGATGGATTTGAATGTCATGGGTCGCGTTCCTCTTCTCGTACTGGCTTTTGGTTCAACAATGAAAGCCGCTCGGCTCTATCCAGCCGGCAGCACCTTTCCGGGATTCATGATGTCGTGGGGATCGAGCATCGCCTTGACGCCGCGCAGCAGCTTCAGCTCGACCGGCTTGGTGACACGCGCAAAACGGTCGCGATTGGCGATGCCGATGCCGTGCTCGGCGCTGATGCTGCCGCCAAGCGCGGCGGTTTCTTCATCGACGATGGTGTTGATGCCCAGAATGACTTCCGCGATCTCGTGCTTCTGGTCCTGCTTGAAGCCGGGAATGATCGCCAGGACATGGATGTTGCCGTCGCCGATATGGCCATGCATCACGATGCGCGCGTCCGGTCGATAGGCGGCGATGCGTTTCTCCACCTGCTTCACGAAGGTCGCCTGCTCCGCCAGCGGCACCGCACTGTCGTGGGAGATGACGTAGCCGGCGGCCTTGCTGCCTTCCGACACGCTGTGGCGGACTTTCCAGAATGTCGCGGCCTGGGTTTCGCTGCAGGCCACCAATGCGTCGGCAATCAGCTCGCGCTCATAGGCGGCGCCGAGCATGGTCTCCATGGCTTCGTTGAGATCGACGGTGACCAGCGTATCGACGAGTTCGATCAGCACATACCACGGCACGTCCAGTTCGAACGGGATGCTGACCAGCGGCAGGTTTTCGGCGATGACCTCGATCTGGCCGCGCGACATCACCTCGAAAGCACCCAGGCGATCGCCGAGATCGGTACGCGCTTGCGCCAGCAGATCGAGCACCGCGTCGATGCTGTTCAGCTTGACGAAGGCCACTGCCCTCGCCCGCGGCTTCGGAAACAGTTTCAAGACCGCGCCGGTGATGATGCCGAGCGTGCCTTCTGCGCCGATGAACAGCTGCTTGGTATCGAAGCTCGTGGAGTCCTTGCGCAGCGCCGTCATGCCTTCGAGGATGTCACCATTGGGCAGCACGACTTCGAGGCCGAGACAGAGTTCGCGCGTAGTGCCATAACGCAGCACCGCGGTGCCGCCGGCATTGGTGGAGAGATTGCCGCCGATCTGGCAAGAGCCCTCGGCGCCGAGGCTGAGCGGGAACAGACGATCGATATCGTCGGCCGCGGTCTGTATATCGGCGAGAATGCAGCCGGCATCGACGGCGATAGAATCGCCGAGACGACTGACGCTGCGGATTTTGTTGAGACGATCGAGGCGCAGCACGATCATGGTGCGCTCGCCGAGCGGCGTGGCGGCACCGCACATGCCGGTGTTGCCGCCCTGCGGGACGATGGCGACGCCGGCGGCCGCGCAGGCCTTGACCACGTCAGAGACTTCCTGCGTCGAGCCGGGCTTCACCACCGCCAGCGCCTGGCCGTGATAGCGGCCGCGCCAGTCCACCACATAGGGTTCGAAATCCCCGCCGGGGCCGATCAGGTGGCGTTCGCCGACGATGCCTGTGAGGGTGGCCAGAAATGGGGTGTGGTCGGTCAAGATGCCCTCCTCGTCACCGGAACGAGAGGTCGAGCAGACGGCCTTCGAACAGGCGGTCGCGCGAGGATTCGAGATGAAGACGCATGGCCCTTCGCGCGGCCTCGGCATCGCGGTCACGGATCGCTTCAAAAATGCTGCTGTGTTCCTCGAACACCGCCTCGAGCCCGGGCTGCGGCCCCATCAGAGACTGGCCGTGCAGCTTCATGCCCACCGCAACATGGTCTTTCAGCGCATTCAGCGAGGTCGCGAAATAATGGTTGTTGGTCGCTTCGGAGATCGCGAGATGGAACGCGTAGTCGGCGTCTTCGCGATGCTTGCGCTTGCTGGTGGCCTCGCGCAGAAGGCCGAGGGCGGCTTCCATCTTGACGAGATTGTCGTCGCTGCGGCGAAGTGCTGCAAAATGCGCGGCATCGCTTTCCATGCTGATGCGGAATTCGAAACAGCGTTGGATGTCGGCGATGGTCTCGACGCGGGCGAAGCCGAACGGCTGCTGGTGGGCCCTTGCCTGCACGAAACTGCCCGAACCCTGGCGCGACGTGATCAGTCCATCCTCGCGCAACCGGCCGAGCGCCTCGCGCAGCACCGGACGCGAGACATCGAAGATGGCTGCGAGTTCGTGTTCGCCGGGCAGCTTCTGATCCGCTGCGTAATCGCCGCTGGCGATGCGCCCGGCGAGTTCGCCATAAACCTTGTCGACGAGCGACGGGCCTGCATGGCGCGGGCGCGGCGCGTCGGGAAGTTCGGTTGGATCGATCGTCTTCATGATCAGGTCGTGCCGCGGCTCACAGGGCGGCGTGGTCGCTTCATTCGAAAAACCGATCGATGCGATCGACTTCTTCTTGGAAACATTTCCTCGCCAGGTTGCGGCGAACATGTCGAGGCCTGCAGAGCTTGTCAACATGTCAAGAATGCGCAGAAGTCGATCGACCGGCATATCCCATTAATATTACAGATCTAAAACACGCATTTCATCCAAAAGTCGTATTGCGACGCACAAAAAGCGCCAACTTGTCAGGTTGGCAAAATCATGGTGCAAGGCGGTCAGCATTCGAAAGGACTTCAGCGTGACCAACGGACTGAACGGCAAGGCCATCGTGATCATCGGC
>JAPLPC010000200.1:0-3200 GCA_026400425.1 Hyphomicrobiales bacterium
GGGCCGATCATGCAGAACGGCCCGATCTCGACGCCCTCACCGATCACGGCGCCGTCGGCGACGCGCGCCATCGGATCGATCTTGCTCATATTGCCCCGTCAGTCCGTCAGCATCGCGCCGACATCGGCTTCCGCGACGGTGACGCCATTGACCTTGGCATCGCCGTGAAACCACCACATGGCGCGCTTCCGATTGATCAGATGCATGTGGTACTCGACCGTATCGCCCGGCATCACCGGCTTGCGGAACTTGCACTTGTCGATGGTCAGAAAATACACGGCGCGCGGCTTGTCGGTGCCCTCCACCGAGGCGATGCCGATCACGCCAGCGGTCTGCGCCATGCCTTCGATCATCATCACACCCGGATAAACCGGCCGCTCCGGGAAGTGGCCGAGAAAACAGGGCTCGTTGATGGTGACGTTCTTGATACCGATGCCGCTGAAGTTCTTGCGGATACCGACCACGCGATCAATCAGCAGGAACGGGTAGCGATGCGGCAGCGTCTTGAGGATGGTGTTGATATCCACCGCCTCGATGATGATCGGCGATTCCTCGCTCATTCCGACTCGTCCTTCGTATTCGCTTTGCCCGCAGCCGCGCCTGGCGCTGTGTCACGGGCCAATTTTTCGACCGCGAGAACTTCGCGGAACCATTGTTTGGTCGGTCGGGCCAGGTGACCGCCGAACCGGCCGCCCGGCGGGATGCTGTCCTTGACGCCCGACATCGCCGCAACCTGGGCGCCGTCACCAATCGTGATGTGATTGTTGAGGCCAACCATGGCGCCGAGCGCAACGTTGTCGCCGATGGTCAGGCTGCCGGCAAGACCACATTTCGCGGCGATGACGCAGTGCCGTCCAATCGTCACATTGTGACCGATCTGGACCAGATTGTCGATTTTGGTGCCCTCGCCGATCACCGTATCGCGCAGGCTGCCGCGATCGATGGCAGTCCCCGCGCCGATCTCGACGTCGTTCTGGATCAGGACCCGGCCGGTCTGCGGAACCTTGATGTGCCTGTCGCGCCCGAACACGAAGCCGAAACCATCCTGGCCGAACTTGCAGCCGGGATGCACCAGCACGTTGTTTCCGATCAGCGTGAATTGCAGCACGCTGCCGGCGCCGATATTGCAATCGCGGCCGATCTTGACCCCGGACTCAATGACCGCCCCCGAACCGATGACGGTGCCCGAGCCGATCTCGACGTCCGGGCCGATCACTGCCAGCGGATCGATGGTGACATCTTCCTCGATCTGAGCGGTCGGATGGATGATGGCGTGTTCGGAGATGCCGCTGAGGCCGAAGCCCGAGGCCGGACGCATGGCATCCGGCTGCATGTCGCTGGCCAGTTGCACGAAGGCCGCGAACGGACGTTTGGCCCGCAGCACCGCGACATGGGCGGGAACTTCGCCCTTGAAGCCTTCGCTGATCAGGACGGCACCTGCACGGGTGCGCGCCAACTGGTCGGCATAGCGAACGTTTTCGAAGAATGAGAGATGGTGCGGACCGGCCTGGTCCAGCGAGGCGACGCCCGTGATCACATGGTCGGCGCGAGACGCATCGACCAGACGCGCCTTCGTCGACGTGGCAATTTCAGCCAGCGTCAACGAAGGGCATTGTTTGTAGAAGGTCGGCAGCGCCATTCCATCCGTCGCGGTGCGGCCGTCAGGCAAGGTTAGAACGAAGTCCCGCCGCCGAACCGGAATTCCTGCGTACGATCGTAAGCGCCCTTGGTCAACGGCACGGCGTAGTCGAAGCGCAGCGGACCGAAAGGCGACTGCCAGATCAAGCCGACACCGACCGACGAACGGACCGGGTTCGAATTGTCCAGGGTCATACCCGAACAGTTGCCGACAGAGGTCCTGGTGGCGCCGACACAGCCCGGCTGATTGACTTCACCGGTCGCAGCCCAGCTCGTCGGACCCTGATAGTCCTGGAGCCCGCCGACATCCGCGTAGACGGCGCCCTTGATGCCAACTTCCTTCGGCAGGAACCAGAACGGCATCTGCAATTCAGCCGAAGCGCCCCAATATTTGGTGCCGCCGAGCGCGTCGCCGTAGGAGCCGAGCGCGACGTAGCTGATGTCACGCGGACCGATGCCGTTCTGGGCGAAACCACGCACCAGATTCGGACCCATCTGGAAGTGATCCAGCATGCGGATGTCCTTGCCGACATTGGTCAGGATACCGCCCTGGACACGCAGCAGGCCGACGATATCAGCCACCAGCGGGGTGTAGTACTTCGCATCGACAGTGGTCTTGAGGTAGCTGACGTCGCCGCCAACGCCCGCATAGTCCTGCTTGAACTCAACGAACAGGCCGTCGGTCGGGTTCTTGTTGTTGTCGAGCGTGTTGTAGTTCAGCGTGTAGCCGAGCATCGAGGTCAGCGACTTGCCACGCTGCAGTTCGAGACGAACCGGCAGCGACGACTCGCCATCGGCGTAGCAGCCCCAGGTGTTTGGATCAGCCGGATTTACGGCAGTGAGCGTGCCGGCATCGCGGTTGATCTGGCCAGGCGTACGATTACCGCCGCCGAGCGTGTTGTTACAATTCGCGAGCTGGGCCGGCAGCGAGATTTCCTGCTGGAAGATCGAGTAGCGCAGCTGCAGGGCCAGATCTTCGCGGAGCTGGAAGCCGAGGCGCGGGCTGAAGCCCATCGTCTTGGTGTTGTACGAGATGTACTGGTTCGACAGCTGCTCGCGATAGAAGAAGTCGAGGCCGAGCGCGACACGGTAGTCGAGCAGGTAAGGCTCGACGAAGGACAGCGAGTAGCCACGGGCATACTGGCCGTACTGCACCGATGCCTTGGCGAACAGGCCGCGGCCGAGGAAGTTACGTTCGGAGACGCTGACTTCGCCCAGAGCGCCGTCGGTCGTCGAGTAACCACCCGAGATCGAGAAGTCGCCGGTGGACTTTTCTTCCAGATCGACGACCAGGATCACGCGATCACCAGAGGAGCCCGGCTCGGTGGTGATCTTCACCGACTTGAAGAAATCGAGATTCTTCAGGCGACGTTCGGCACGATCGACCAGCGCACGGTTATAGGCATCGCCTTCCGACAGATCGAATTCGCGACGGATGACATAGTCACGGGTACGGGTGTTGCCGCGCACGTTGATGCGTTCGATGTAGACGCGCGGGCCTTCCTCGACGGAATAGCCGATCGAAACCGTATGCGCTTCGAAGTTACGATCGCCGCGCGGAC
>JAPLPC010000200.1:3251-6567 GCA_026400425.1 Hyphomicrobiales bacterium
TGCATTTCCTCGACCGACTTCTCCAGCGCTTCCGCGTTGTAGAGAGCGCCGACACCGACGCGCGAGAACGAGCGCAGCGAGTTCGGATCGAAGTTCGGAATGGTCGACGAGAAATCGACATTGGCGACGCGGTACTGCTGGCCTTCTTCGATCTTGAAGGTGACCAGGAAGCCCTTCTGACCCGGATCGTATTCGGTCAGAGCGGCAACCACCTGAACGTCGGCAAAGCCGTTCTTGAGGTAATAGCGACGGATCAGATCGCGGTCGGCTTCGACACGATCCGGATCATAGATATCGCCCGAACCGAGGAACGAGAGGAAGCGACTTGACGCCGGTCTTCGCACCTTCGTTGATCGTGAAGACCAGATCGACGCGATTATTGGGCTGCTCGATGATTTCCGGCGTCACGCTGACGTCGTAGCGACCAGAGCGGCGATAGATTTCGGAGATGCGCTGGGCGTCGGACTGCACCATCGGGCGCGAGAGCGTGCCGCGGGCCTTCGACTGCACTTCGGCGTTGAGCTGATCGTCCTTGACCTTCTTGTTGCCCTCGAAAGCAACGCGACCGATCACCGGGTTTTCGACCACGCTGACGACCAGACGGCCACCGGCCTGATTGATCTTCACGTCCTGGAAAAGGCCGGTCTCGATCAGGGCCTTGAGGCCATCATCGATGACGCCCTGGTCCAGGCGACCGCTCGGTCCCGGACGGAAATAGGAACGGATGGTTTCGACATCGACGCGACGATTGCCTTCAACGGCAATCGAAGCAACGGTCTGCGCCATCGCGACAGAGGGAAGGAACGTCGCAGTCACCGAAGTGGCAACAGGCATGGCAACCATGATCGAAGCAGCAAACAAACTGCCCCGGAAACCCCGCAATCCAAAAATCATGCGCCAAGCGCCCTTATCATTCCAGTACCGCCGGCCCGCACCCCTACGGACAGACAGAATCCCTTGAGTTGTCCAGCTTGTAGCCAATTTTGCCCGACTGGCAAACGACCATTCGCCGTAAGTTTCTAATTTCATTCCAAGACGTTGCCTTACGGCCACGTTGTCCGAACCTTGGACATGATCAGACATCATGACCCAGCCAGGTGAAGAATGTCGTTATAGGTCGCAAAAACCATCAACATCAGCACCAAACCCAGCCCGATCCGGAAACCCATCTCCTGCGCGCGTTCGGAGAGTGGACGACCGCGCACCGCCTCGACTGCATAGAACAGCAGATGGCCGCCGTCGAGCAACGGGACCGGGAACAGGTTCAGCAGGCCGATGGAGATCGAGAGGACCGCCGCCAGGTGGATCAGCGCAGTCAGTCCGATGGTGGCCACCTGCCCCGAGATCTGGGCAATCCGCATCGGACCGCCGATCTGGTCGGCAGCCTCACGGCCGGTAAAAACGCCGCCGATATAGGAGAAGGTGCGATCGACGACGAACCAGGTCTCCTTGACCCCGAGCACCAGCGCGGTGCCAGGATTGACGCGCTCGGTGGTCGCTTCGCCCGCCGTGGTGGCGCGGGTGATGCCGAGCACGCCGAGGCGGTGCACGTTGCCGAAATTGTCTTTGACCTCACGCTGTTCGGGCGTGGCCGTGAGATCGACCTTGGCATCGCCGCGCTTGACGGTGACGGCCAGTGCTTCGCCGGCGCTGATGCCGACGATGCGCTGCATGTCGGAGAAGCTGGTGATCGCCTTGCCGTTGATCGACGTTATCACGTCCCCGGACTGAAAGCCTGCGCGCTCGGCGGCGCTGCCGGCCTGAATCGTGTCCACCTTCGCCGTGGTGCTCGGCTTGCCGAAAAAGGTGAATAGACAAGTGAAGATGACGATGGCGAGCAGGAAATTGGCAATCGGCCCGGCGGCAACGATGGCCGCGCGCTGGCCGACGCGCTTGTGATGGAAGGCGCCCTGACGTTCGGTTGCGCTCATGTTTTGAAGCGCATCCGCCGACGGCGTGGAGGCCTCGCTCTCGTCGCCGAAGAATTTGACATAGCCGCCGAGCGGGATCGCCGAAATCCGCCAGCGGGTGCCGTGGCGATCGTTGAAGCCTACGAGCTCAGGACCGAAACCCAGCGAGAAGGTCACAACCTTGACGCCGTTCCAACGCGCAACCAGAAAATGTCCGAGTTCGTGAAAGAATACCACGATGGTCAGCACGAACAGAAATGGGACGATGTAACCTATCAGCCCGTGGCTCAAGGTCGTGAAGCCATGCTGCAAAAAGTCAAACATCCCAATCCCCTATACGACGCCGGACAGCCTCGTTCCTAAACGTCTACGAAGCCTTTGCGGCAATTTCAGGCAACAAACTTGCCGCCAGCTTTCGCGCTTTATGGTCAACGGAAATCGCATCATCCGCCGATGTCAGCGGCGCCAGGTTACCGGCGCGCACCCACGCATCCATGGTGCCCTCGACCAGCCGCGCGATCGCGCCGAACCGGATTTGGCCGGCGATGAAAGCGGCGACCGCGATCTCGTTGGCCGCGTTGTAAACCGTCGTCGCACCGTGACCGGTCCTGAGTGCGTCATAGGCCAGCTTCAGGCCCGGGAAGCGCGCATAGTCCGGCGCTTCGAAGGTCAGCGAGCCGATCTTGGCGAGATCGAGCGGTGCCGCCCTGCCCTTGCTGATGCGGTTCGGCCAGCCGAGGCAGTGGGCGATCGGGGTGCGCATTTTTTTTTTTGATGGTACGGCGACCACCGAGAAGTCGGTGAACTCCACCATGCCGTGATTGATCGACTGCGGATGCACGAGCACGTCGATCTCGTCGGGCGACAGTGCGAACAGATAGGACGCCTCGATCACTTCGAGGCCCTTGTTCATCATCGAGGCGGAATCGATGGTGATCTTCTGGCCCATCGACCAGTTCGGATGCTTCAGCGCCTGCGCCAGCGTCGCCTGCTCGATGTCCTCAGCCTTCCAGGTGCGGAACGGGCCGCCCGAGGCGGTGATGATCACGCGGGTCAGCTCGTCGCGGCTGCCCGAGGCCAGTGCCTGGAACAGTGCGTTATGCTCGGAGTCGGCAGGCAGGATGCAGGCGCCGGCCTTGGCGGCGCGGTCCATGAAAAAGTCGCCGGCACAGACCAGGCATTCCTTGTTTGCCAGCGCCACCGTGGCACCGCGATCGACAGCGGCGAGCGCCGGCTTGAGACCGGCAGCGCCCGACACCGCCGCCATCACCCAGTCGGCAGGACGCGCCGCAGCTTCGGTCACGGCGCTTTCGCCGGCGCCGGTTTCGATCCCGGTCCCGGCCAGCGCCGCGCGCAATTCCTCGCCCTTGCTCCCATCGGCCACCGCCACGAAGCGGGCGTTGAAT
>JAPLPC010000181.1 GCA_026400425.1 Hyphomicrobiales bacterium
GGGCAAGGCCCGGAAGCGAAGAAGGTACCATGCGTGCGATCGTCATGACCCTGGTGGGTCTCTCCATTCTCGCTGCGGGCGGCAGCGCTGAAGCCAAGATCAACATCACCGTCGACAAGGACAGCCAGACGATGACCGTCGTTCAGGACGGCGTGCAGAAATACCGCTGGCCGGTGTCGTCGGGCCTGCCATCCTATGAAACGCCGAATGGCAGTTTCCAGACCTTCCGCATGGAGGAGAACCACTTCTCGAAAGAGTTCGACGACGCGCCGATGCCGAACGCGATCTTCTTTACCAAGAAGGGCCATGCCATCCACGGCACCGACTCGGTGAACCGCCTGGGCTCGCCGGCCTCCCATGGCTGCGTGCGGCTGTCGCGGGAGAATGCAGCAACACTGTTCGCCATGGTCAAGGCCGACGGCGTCCTCAACACCACGGTCGCTCTCACCGGCTCGTCGCAGGTGGCGCTGGCCCGCAATCCGCGCGGCACCAAGACGGCCACCGTGGCAGCGCGCCGCGACGTGGCCACCGTTGCACCATCCGCCGTCACTCCGTCTTATGACGCGCCATCCTACGATGCTTACGGCAACCCGGTTGATCTCGCGCCGCGGCCGCTGCCGGACGCGCGCCGGATCGTGCGCCAGGCCCCGCAGCCGGGCAGTGACGACCGCTATATCTATCCGGCCGATGGCAATGACGGTCGCCAGTATCCGGCGCCTCCCGGCTATCGCCGCATGACCGAGGCCGAGACACAGCAATATTACGCCAATCGCGGCTACAACAACCGCCAGCCGCAGGTCTATTACGCCCCGCGCCAGCGCGACTATTACGGTGATTACTAAGCACAACCGTCAGGCGGATAGCGCGACGCGCCTACGCCTGACGGTCGGCTCGCTTAGTTATCGTCGTCGCGCAAGCGCCGCCACACGGCACCCAGGATGTTGGAATAATCGTCCGTCCACACCCGTTGATCGGGCTTGGACGGCGTTGGCGTCCATGACGACGAGGGCAGCGCGACGCTGCCGACATCGGCGTCGTTCTGCGCCGAGATCACTACATTGGTCGAGAAGATGTAGTCGGCGTCGCGGCCGGTGTCCTCATTGAACACCCAGCTCTTCAATCCATTGGCATCCGCAATGCCGGTGACCACACTGGCCAGTTCGAGATGGCGGTTGGAGACATGCATCACCACGGCGCCCGCAGGCGCCAGCTTGGCCTTGTAGATCGCCATCGCCTCCTGCGTCGCCAGATGGATCGGAATCGCATCGGACGAATAGGCATCGACGATGATGAGGTCATAGGCGCCGTCGGCCTCGCGGGCGAAGGTGAGCCGCGCATCGCCGATCACAGGCTTGATGTCAGGCTGGCACTTGCTGATGAAGCTGAAGAATTTCGGATCGCGCGCGGTATCGACCATGGTCTGATCGATCTCGAAGAACTTCCAGCTTTCACCCGGGGCCTGGGAGCAGACCAGCGAGCCCGAGCCGAGACCGATGACCGCTACGCGTAACGGCGCCCCCTTGCGCGCGCGCATGGCGGTGATCGCCTGCCCGATGCCGCCGTCCTTGAAATAATACGAGATCGGCTCCGGACGTCCTGCCACCGGCGTGCCGTCATTGTTGAGATATTTCTCGGCGCCGTGGATCGTCGTGCCGTGCATCAGCACATGGTACTGGCCATTGGCGGTGACCTGAATCTTGTGCACGCCGAAGAAGCTCCGCACCGTTTCGACCCGTCCGTCATCGGCCGGATAGATGCGCAGCAACGCCAGCGCCAGCACGGTGATGGCCGCGAGTTTCAGGCGATCGGCGCGCAGCAGCAAAGCGACGACCATGCCGGTCAATGCCACGGCGCTAATCACATAGACACGCTGCGTATCGAACCAGTTGAAGACTTTGCCGGACGTGAAGCTCGGGGCGATCAGAGCGACGGCGGCGACCACCAACAGCAGCCAGAACACCCCCGCCCAACGCTCGGCACGCGGCGGCTGCGCGGGCCGGCACAGCACCGCGAGCGCAACCAGTATCGGATATTCGGCGATCCACGAAAAGGCGTAGGGCGCCATCAGGCCGGCAAACAGGCCGCCGACCATGCCGCCGAACGACAGCGCCACGTAGAAGCCGGTGAGATAGCGCGGCGCCGGGCGCGAGCGCGCCAGTTCGCCGTGGCACGCCATGGCGATGATGAAAAAAGCGAGCTGATGACCACCGAGCGTCAGCAGCAGGTTCTGCTCGCCGCCGACCGCCAGCAAGACGACGACGCCGGCGATCGCCACCGGCATCATCAGCAGCATCAGCCAGTGCGGCAGCAGCGGACGCGACTGGAACACCAGCACCCAGGTCAGGAGATACAGCGACAGCGGCAGCACCCAGAGCAGGGGCGCTGCAGCGACGTCGGTCGAGATATGTGCGGTGACGGCAATCAGCAGACCCGACGGCACGGCGGCCAGGAAGATCCAGCGCAACCGCTGAGTCCAGCCTGGGGCGGGCGCTGCAGCCGCGTTCTCCTCGGGAGATGCGACAGCGACGGCCGGCGAGCGCATCAGCAACAACCCGCAGGCCGCGATCAACACGATCAGCAATCCATAGCCCGACGTCCAGATCAGGTTCTGCGTGCGCAGCGGGAACATCGGCTCCAGCAGCACCGGATAGGACAACAGCGCCAGAAAGCTGCCGATATTGGACGACGCATAAAGAAAATAGGGATCGCGGCCGTCGGGATGCCCGGTGCGCACGAACCACGCCTGCAGCATCGGATTGTTGGCGGCAAGTGCGAAGAACGGCAGGCCGATCGAGACTGCGAACAAGCCCAGCAGCCAGAATGCATAGCCGCTGTCCGGCGGCTCGCCCCAGCCATTGGCGATCGCCAGAGGCAGCGTCAGCAGGGCAACCACCAGCAGCACGACATGGATAACCACCGGCAGCACGCGGCTGCGCAGCTGCATCAGAAAATGCGCATAGGCGTAACCGCCGAGCAGCAGCGACTGGAAGAACACCATCGCCACCGACCATACCGCGGGCGAACCGCCGAGCCGCGGCAGCACCATCTTGGTGAACAGCGGCTGCACCGAGAACAACAGCAGCGCGCTGACGAAGATCGCTGCGGTATAAATTGTCAGTAGAAGGCGATTGCGGGAGGCCGAGTTTGGGGCGGCGGACGGCTGCGGCGAACTCATGAACACTCCGGCTTGGATGACGGGCAACAGAAACCGCCGGTGGCCGGCGGCGCGCGACTGGAGCATAGAGTACCCATCCGGGCAATCCGGGCGCGTGATGGAACCGAAAGAGCGCGCCACGGCCTTGTGCCGCAGGGCCGCCTCTTCGATAACAGGGGTCTATTTTATGCGAGCATGATCCGGTCCGGACCATGCTCTAGCAAACCAAGCTGAACCGGACATGACAGAGCCCCACGACGTTGTAATCATCGGCGCCGGCCA
>JAPLPC010000346.1 GCA_026400425.1 Hyphomicrobiales bacterium
TCGATGCCGCGGGCGCGGACGCGGTCGAGATAGCGGAAGTACAGGTCGTTATCGAAGAACACCTGGGTGATCGCGCGGGTGGCGCCGGCGTCCACCTTGGCTTGCAGCGTGTCGATGTCAGCCTCGAAATCGAGGCTCTCCGGATGTTTCTCTGGATAGGCCGACACTGTGACGTCGATGTCCGGATGGCGCTTGCGGATGCTGGCGACGAGGTCGGCAGAGGTCTGGTAGCCGTCCGGATGGGCGAAATAGGGCGTCCCGATGCCGGCGGTCGGGTCGCCACGCAGCGCCACGATATGGCGGACACCGGCCTCGTAGTAGCGCGCCACCACGTCGTCGATCTCGCCACGCGGGGCGCCGACGCAAGTCAGATGCGCGGCCGGGGTGAGGGCGGTTTCTTTCAGCAGGCGGACGATGGTGGCGTGGGTGCGCTCGCGCGTCGAGCCGCCGGCGCCATAGGTCACCGAGACGAATGACGGCGCCAGCGGCGCCAGTCGCTCGATGGTGTCCCACAGCGTGCGATCCATCTCCTCGGTCTTCGGCGGGAAGAACTCGAAGGAGATGTTGGGAAGGTTGGGGGTGGCCGGGGTCGTCACGGTCATCTCGCACTCCACCGCCGCGGGGGCAGCACCGGTTGTCACATCGGGTCTCTGGCGCAGCCATGGCTTAGGCTGCACTGCACAAAATAAGCGAAGACCCGCGATTAAAATAGCCCATCCGCCGGATATGCGAGATGGGAAATAGCCCACAAAGGTCCTGAATAGCACGCGGAAGGTATGGAATGTTCCTTGTGTGGGCAGGCTTGGTCTCGAAATAGCTATCGCTAGAATCGATGTAAACTACTGAAACGTAATTTTTTTATCGAAGGTTAGTTGCTCAGGATCGGAATGGGACGAATGGGCAGAAGTTCCTCACATCGGTAAATGCCGTGATACGTCCTACAGCAAGGTGCATTGGTGACGGCCGTGTAGAAGTGGAACTCGTCGATCCGCCCAGCCGCGGCAGGACGAACGAAATTCGATTGCGATGTCGGGATCACGTCGCGGCAAACGTTCTTGAGGCGGCACCGCATACAGAGAGGACGATCATGCTCTACGCAATTCTGGCCTATCACGACGAAGACGTCGTCGTGTCCTGGGCGGCCGATCAGGATACCAGCGTGATGACCGGTCTCCACGAGATCCACGAGAAGCTGACGGCCGATGGTCAGATGGGACCGGCGGCGCGGCTCGGCGGCACCAAGGGCGCGTTCACCTTGCGCGGCCCCGGTGCCGGCGTGGTGATCGACGGGCCGTTTGCGGAAACCAAGGAGCAGTTGCTCGGCTTCTATGTCATCGATTGCGCGACACGCGACGACGCAATTGCGATTTCCCGTGATTTGCGGCGGGTGAATCCATCAGCCGTGTATGAGATCCGGCCGATCCAGCTATTTCTGCCCGGTGCGCCGAAGGAGGCGACGCATGCCTTGTCGGACCACGTCAGGGGCGGGTCGTAGGATCGGCTTCGTTCCCGGCGCTAAGTCATCCCACTCGCCCCAGCATCAGCCCTGTTGTTCGCCGAACGTCTGGCGGAACGGATGTGCGGGATAGACGCCGACGATCCTGAACTCGCGTGAGAAGAATTTCAGCTCTTCCAGCGCAAAAGCCAGATTGCGGTCGTCGGGATGGCCGTCGACATCCGCATAGAACTGCGTGGCGAAGAACTCGCCATCGACCATGTAGCTTTCCAGCTTGGTCATGTTGACGCCATTGGTCGCGAAGCCGCCGAGTGCCTTGTACAGCGCGGCGGGTATGTTGCGCACCCGAAACACAAAAGACGTGACCAGCGCAGCGGAGCCCTGATCCGCCCACTTGGCGTCCTTCGACAGAATGACGAAGCGTGTGGTGTTGTGGCTCTCGTCCTCGACGTCCTCGGCCAGAATATCCAGCCCATAGATCTCCGCGGCCAGGCGCGGCGCGAGCGAGCCGCAGCTTTTATCGCCGCGCTCGGCGACGATACGCGCCGAGCCGGCAGTGTCTGCGGCGACGATCGAGCGGACGCCGAGCTTGCGGATCAGGCGGCGGCACTGGCCGAGCGCGTGAACGTGACTCTCGATGGTCTTGAGATCCTCGATTTTCGCACCGCGTGGCGCCATCAGCTGGTGATGGATCGGGATGAACCATTCCCCGATGATGTGCAGGCCTGACGCCGGCAGCAGATGATGGATGTCGGCAACGCGGCCGGCGATCGAATTCTCGATCGGGATCATGCCGAGATCGGCCTCGCCCGACGTAATCGCCGCCAGCGCATCCTCGAAGGTGGCGCAGGGCAGTGGCTCCGCCTGCGGAAACGCCTCGGCGA
Source organism: Hyphomicrobiales bacterium (assembly GCA_026400425.1). Classification (GTDB taxonomy): domain Bacteria; phylum Pseudomonadota; class Alphaproteobacteria; order Rhizobiales; family Xanthobacteraceae; genus Tardiphaga. Next base: position 2,341 of record JAPLPC010000346.1, read on the forward strand.
TCGCATTGTGGGAATTGGCGCCGGGCTCGCCCTGGAAGGCGATCTTCAGGATCTGATGCTTGGGAATGGTCATGGCGGGCCTTGTATCAGTCGGTCAGCTTTTTGCCAGCAGGCGGCGTGCCGTTTTCAGGTCGTGAGGGGTATCGACGCCGAGCGGGACGGACTCCACGATCGCGGCGTCGATCCGCATGCCGGCTTCCAGGGCGCGCAGTTGTTCGAGCTTTTCACGCAGCTCCAGCGTCGATGGTGCGAGTTTGACAAAGCTCTCCAGCGCGGCGCGGCGATAGGCATAGAGCCCGATGTGATGATAGCGCGGGCCGTCGCCGTAGGGCGCGGTGGCGCGGGTGAAATAGAGCGCGCGCAGCCGGTTGGGGTCGATCGGTGAGCCGATCAGCTTCACCACGTTCGGATTGGTGTGCTCGTCATCCTTCCGGATTTCGGCAGCCAGCGTCGAGATATCGACCTTCGGATCGTCCAGCATTCGCACCGCAGCCGCGATGTCGCCGGGCGGGATAGTGGGCAGGTCGCCCTGAACATTGACGATGGTCTGGATCATGCCGGCCGGATCCAGTCTGCCGAGCGCCTCGAAAATCCGGTCCGAGCCCGAGGGATGGTCCGGCGAGGTCATCACGGCCTCGAAGCCATGCGCGGTGACCGCATCGGCGATCTCGGCGGTATCGGTGGCGACGGCCACGCGACCGATGGCGGCCTCGGTGGCGCGTCGGGCTACATGCACGATCATCGGCAATCCCCCGATATCCAGCAGCGGTTTGCCCGGCAGACGGGTGGCGGCCATCCGGGCAGGGATGAGCACGAGAGTGCGTGGATCGGGCATCGCTGATGGGCTCGGCAAAGTGGGCTCGAATTCCGTGTGTCGGACCCGGAAAACCATGATGCAGATCAAGGGCGAACCCGGGGGCGCGGCGTTTATACGGGTTGCCAGAACTAGGGCAAACCGTTATCTCGATCAGGCAGGCCGGCTGGGCCTGCAGACGTGATTCATGGGCGCGTCGGGGCCGTGGGAGCGGCCTTCCAATGACCTGAAACGGGCGTGGGGCTTACGGAATATGGACTCTTTCGAACTCAACAAGATCATGGGGGCCATCCTCGGCACCTGCCTCGTGCTGATGGCGACGAATTTCACGGCGCAGGCAGTGTTTGCACCCAAGCCCGTGGAAAAGCCCGGTTACGACATCGCCGTGAAGGAAGAGCCTGCCGGCGGTGCCAAGGTGGCTGCTGTGGCCTCCGAACCCATCGAAAAGCTGCTGCAGACCGCCTCGGTCGAAAAGGGCCAGGCCGCTTCGAAGAAATGCGCCTCGTGCCACACCTTTGAAAAGGGCGGTCCAAACCGCGTCGGCCCCAACCTCTACGGCGTCATCAACGATCATGTCGGTCAGGGCCGCAATGGCTTCAACTTCTCCGCGGCCATGAAGGCCAAGGGCGGCAATTGGAGCTTCGAGGAGCTGAACAAGTTCATCGCCAATCCGAAGGGCACCGTGCCGGGCACCGCGATGGGCTTCGCCGGTATTCAGAAGGATAGCGAGCGCGCCGACCTGATTGCCTATCTGGCCACCTTGGCCGATACGCCGGTGCCGCTGCCGACCGCAGCGAAATAAGATCGGACTCTTTGCGTTTCGTCACCTTGACGCGACGGTGCGGCCGGGCCCTCAGCCCGGCCGTTGTCGTTTCCATGTTACCAAAGCTTAAGCGGGACGTTTCGCCGCAACAGGCTAGGATGCAACCACGGCGGTGGCTGGTATCTTGCGGGAAAGCCGGCATAATCCGTCGAACCCTCGCCTCAAATGGCCGTTCTACTCAATGCTCGGTATGCTCCGGTTCACAGGATACAGCACATTGACGATCTCCCGACGACGCCTTCTGAAGACCTCCGCTCTTGCAGCCCTTACGCCCATGCTGGGTGGGATCGGCAATCTTGCGGTGAGCGGAGCGGCGCAAGCACAAACCGCTGCCTCAGGCGGCGCCGCGTGGCGCCACGCGCTGTCGCTGTTTGGCGAGGTCAAATACCCCGCCGATTTCAAGCGCTTCGATTACGTCAACCCGGACGCGCCGAAGGCGGGCTCGGTTCGCCAGATCGCGCTCGGGACCTTCGATAATTTCAACCTCGTCGTGTCCGGCGTGAAAGGCAATCTCGCCGCCGCCGTCGGCCTGATCTACGAGTCGTTGACCACGGCCTCGCTCGACGAGGTCTCGACCGAATATGGCCTGCTCGCCGAAGCCGCCAGTCATCCCGAGGATTATTCCTGGGTGTCCTATCGGCTGCGCCCCGAAGCCAAGTGGCATGATGGCAAGCCGGTGACCGCAGATGACGTGATCTTCTCGCTGGAGTCCTTCAAGAAGCATCATCCGTTTTACTCCGCGTATTACAGTCATGTGGTGAAAGCGGAAAAGGTCGGAGAGCGCGAAGTCAGGTTCACCTTCGATGCGCCCGGCAATCGTGAACTGCCGCAGATCGTGGGCCAGCTCACGGTGATCCCGAAACATTGGTGGGAGGGCACCGACGCCTCCGGCAAGAAGCGCGATGTCAGCAGCACGACGCTGGAAGCGCCGCTCGGCAGCGCCGCCTATCGCATCAAGGATTTCGTACCCGGCCGCAACGTCGTCGTCGAGCGCGTCAAGGACTATTGGGGCGCCAAGCTCGCCGTCAATGTCGGCAAGCACAATTTCAACGAGCTGCGTTACGAGTATTTCCGCGATGGCACGGTCGCGCTCGAAGCCTTCAAGGGCGACCAAGTCGACTGGCGCAGCGAGAACAGCGCCAAGAACTGGGCGACGGCCTATGATTTTCCGGCGGTGAAAGACAAGCGGGTGGTTCTCGAGGAATTCCCGAACCGCGCCTCTGGTATCATGCAGGGCTTCGCCATGAATACCCGCCGCGACAAGTTCAAGGATGCACGCGTTCGCCGCGCCCTGAACTACGCGTTTGATTTCGAGGAGATGAACAAGCAGCTGTTCTTCGGCACCTATGAGCGCATCTCCAGCTACTTCTATGGCACCGAGCTCGCTTCATCCGGTCTGCCGGAAGGCAGGGAGCTGGAAATCCTGGAGACGGTGCGTGCCGAGGTGCCGCCGGAAGTCTTCACCAAACCCTATAGCAATCCCGTCGGCGGCAATGCTGAAAACGTCCGCAGCAACCTGCGCGAGGCCATGCAGTTGTTCAAGGATGCCGGCTACGAGATCCGCGATCGCAAGATGGTCAATGCGAAAACCGGTGCGCCGTTCGAGCTGGAATTGCTCGGCGAAGATCCGAGCTTCGAACGCATCCTGCTGTTCTTCAAGCCGTCGCTGGAGCGACTCGGCATCGGCGTCACCGTGCGTACCATCGATGCCACGCAATATGAAAACCGGCTGCGCAGCTGGGATTTCGACATGGTGGTGTCGTCATGGGCGGAATCATTGTCGCCCGGCAATGAGCAGCGTGAATACTGGGGCTCCAAGGCGGCCGATGCACCCGGCTCGCGCAACGTGGTGGGCATCAAGAATCCGGCGATCGACAGACTGATCGAGCGTGTGATCTTTACCAAGGATCGCGCCGATCTCGTCGCCGCCACCAAGGCGCTCGACCGCGTGCTGCTTTGGAATAATTTCGTGATCCCGCAATTCACCTATAGCAAGGTTCGCACCGCGCGCTGGGACCGTTTCGGTCGGCCATCCGAACTGCCGAAATATGGCCAGTCCGGCTTCCCCTCGATCTGGTGGTGGGACGCCGAAAGAGCTGCAAAGACGGGCGGGCGCTCTTGAGGAGCTCGTTGCGCATGGCGCAGTTCAATCGTCGGCATGTTCTCGGTATTGGTTTCGGCGCCATCGCCGCATCGCGTTTCAGCCCGGCGCGCGCCCAAGGCGCCAGCGAAGCGCATGGCATGTCGGCATTCGGCGACCTGAAATATCCTGCTGCCTTTCCGCATTTCGATTATGTGAATGTGAAGGCGCCGAAGGGCGGGGTGTTTTCGACGATCCCGTCGGTGCGTGCGTTCAATCAGTCATTCCAGACCTTCAATTCGCTGAACGCCTTCGTCCTGAAAGGCGATGGCGCGCAAGGGATGGCGCAGACCTTCACGGCGCTGATGACGCGTGCCGCGGATGAACCCGATGCGATGTATGGCCTGGCGGCGAAGTCCGTGCAGATTTCCGCAGACGGCCTGACCTACCGCTTCACCATGCGGCCGGAAGCACGCTTCCATGATGGCAGCAAGCTGACCGCGAAGGATGCAGCCTGGTCGCTGACCACGTTGAAGGCCAAGGGCCATCCTATCATCATCCAGCAGATGCGCGATGTGGTGAAGATGGAAGCCACCGATGACGCCACGCTGGTGGTGACCTTTGCCGACAAGCGCGGCCGCGACGTGCCGCTATTCGTCGCCAGCCTGCCGATCTTTTCGCAAGCTTACTACGCCAAGCGTGAATTCGACGAATCGACGCTGGATGCGCCGCTCGGCAGTGGCCCCTACAAGGTCGGCCGCTTCGAAGTCGGCCGCTACATCGAGTTCGATCGCGTCAAGGATTGGTGGGGCGCGGATCTGCCGGTCAGTCGCGGCATGTATAATTTCGACGTCGTTCGCTACGATTTCTATCGCGACCGCGACGTCGCGTTCGAGGGATTCACCGGCCGCAATTATCTGTTCCGCCAGGAATTCACGTCGCGTGTCTGGAATACGCGCTACGATTTTCCCGCCATTAAGGATGGACGCGTCAAGCAGGAGACCTTGCCGGACGATCGCGCCTCCGGTGCGCAGGGCTGGTTTCTCAACACGCGCCGCGCCAAATTCCAGGATCCGCGCGTGCGCGAGGCGCTCGGCTACGCCTTCGATTTCGAATGGACCAACAAGACAATCATGTATGGCGCCTATGAGCGCACGGTGTCGCCGTTCCAGAATTCTGACATGATGGCGAGTGGCATGCCATCGCCCGAAGAAGTCGCGCTGCTTGAGCCGTTTCGCGGCAAGGTGCCGGCCGAGGTATTCGGCAATCCTTATGTGCCGCCGGTCTCCGATGGATCGGGCCAGGATCGCGCGCTGCTGCGCAAGGCGATCCAGCTGCTCAACGATGCCGGCTGTGTGATCAAGGACGGCAAGCGGTTCACCGCGCAAGGCGAACCGTTCAGGTTCGAGTTCTTGCTGGATGAGCCGACCTTTCAGCCGCATCACATGCCGTTCATAAAGAATCTTGCAACACTGGGCATCGAGGCCTCGGTGCGCATGGTCGATCCCGTGCAATTCCGCGCAAGGCGCGATGATTTCGATTTCGACACCTGCGTCGAGCGCTTCACCTTTTCGAGCGTGCCCGGTGACTCCCTGCGGCCGTTCTTTTCGGCCAATGCTGCGGCAACCAAGGGCTCGAACAATCTGGCGGGGATTTCCGACCCGGTGGTGGATGCGCTGGTGGAAACGGTGATTGCCTCCGACTCGCGCGCCAAGCTGGTCATTGCCGCCCGTGCGCTCGATCGGGTGATCCGTGCCGGGCGTTACTGGGTGCCACACTGGTATTCGAGCAAGCACCGACTCGCTTATTGGGACGTGTTCGGCCATCCCGCCGAACTACCCAAATATCTCGATACGATCGCGCCCGATTTGTGGTGGGCCGTGGCCAACAAGACAGCGACCGAGCAGGCGAAATAAGATGACCGCATATATCGCGCGCCGCGTGCTGCTGATGTTCCCGACGCTGCTGGGGATCCTGCTGGTCTCCTTTGTCGTGGTGCAATTTGCGCCCGGGGGGCCCGTCGAGCGCGTGATTGCGCAAATGAGCGGCGCCGATACCGGTGCGTCCCGCGCCACCGGCGCGTCGTCGGGCGGCGATTTCGGCAGTCGTTCCCGGCCCGGTGCGGGCGCCGACGCGGTCAATTCGAAGTATCGCGGCGCGCAGGGGCTCGATCCCGCCTTCATCAAGAACCTCGAAAAGCAGTTCGGCTTCGACAAGCCGGCGCCGGAGCGTTTCCTGCTGATGGTCTGGAATTACGCGCGCTTCGATTTCGGCAAGAGCTATTTTCGCGATACGTCCGTTGTGCAATTGATCAAGGAAAAACTGCCGGTCTCGATGTCGCTCGGGATCTGGATGATGCTGATCAGCTATCTGATTTCGATCCCGCTCGGTATCCGCAAGGCGGTGCGTGATGGATCGCGATTCGATACCTGGACCTCCGCCATCATCATCATCGGCTTTGCGATCCCCGGATTTCTATTTGCGATCCTGCTGATCATCCTGTTCGCCGGCGGGTCGTTCTGGAGCATCTTCCCGCTGCGCGGACTGACGTCGGATGGCTGGAGCGAATTTCCATGGTACTGGAAAATCATCGATTACTTCTGGCACATCACGCTGCCGTTGATCGCCATGGGGCTGAGCGCCTTCGCCACCACGACATTGCTGACCAAGAACTCGTTCCTCGATGAGATTCGCAAGCAATATGTGATGACGGCGCGGGCCAAGGCTGGCGCACCGTCGCGGCGGCGAGTGATCGCCGGATTCCCGGGCGCTTTCATCGGCGCGTTCTTCTCCGGCGCGCTGCTGATCGAGACGATCTTTTCGCTGGATGGGCTTGGCCTGCTCGGCTTCGAGAGCGTGCTCAATCGCGACTATCCCGTGGTGTTCGGCACGTTGTTCATTTTCTCGCTGCTGGGACTTGTCGTCGGCCTGATCTCCGATCTGGCCTATATGTGGGTCGATCCGCGGATCGATTTCGAGGCGCGGGAAGTCTGATGACTATCACATCCCCCATGCCCGTCGAAACCACCACGCAAGCGCCGCTCGGCGAAGCCGTGCCGCCGTCGCGTCGCTCGCTTGGGCTGTCGCCGCTCAACAAGCGACGCTGGCAGAACTTCAAGGCCAACAAGCGCGGATACTGGTCGCTCTGGCTGTTCTCGCTGCTGTTCATCATTTCGATGTTCGCGGAGGTGATCGCCAATGACCGGCCGTTCCTGGTCAAGTTCGACGGCAAACTGTATTTCCCGGCTTTCGTGACTTACTCGGAGACGACTTTCGGAGGTGACTTCGAAACGGCTGCGGACTATCGCGATCCGTTCCTGCAGAAGCTGATCGCGGAGAAGGGCGGCAGCGTCTATTGGCCACTGATCCGCTACTCCTACGATACACACAATCTCGATCTGCCGACGCCGGCACCATCGAAGCCGACATGGATGCTCACCGAAGAGCAGTGCAAGCCGGTGGTCGAGAAGAAGGGCCTCAATGGGTGTCGTGATCTGGAATATAACTGGCTCGGCACCGACGATCAGGGCCGCGACGTGGTGGCGCGGCTGATCTATGGTTTCCGCATTTCCGTGCTGTTCGGATTGACCCTCACGATCCTGTCTTCGATTATCGGTATCGCGGCGGGCGGCGTGCAAGGCTATTTCG
>JAPLPC010000280.1 GCA_026400425.1 Hyphomicrobiales bacterium
GAATTTGTACTGAAACCCCGAACAGCCACCGCCTTCGACGGAGACGCGCAGCATCGCGCCGTCATCTTCGGCCTTGAGGATCTCGCCGATCCGGCGCGCGGCGCTGGCGCTGACGGTGAGCGGGGCTTCGATCGTGGCGGTTTCGGTCATATCTAGCTCCAAAGCGGGACTCGGTGGTTTGAATCTGCCGCGCTCCATAGTTAAGTGCGGCGGCTCCCGGAATCAATTGGATCAAGGATAAACAGCCGTGTCGGTCGGAATGGCAGCTCCCCGCGCCCCCTATGCCTGCGATCCCGATCGCAGCCGCGGACGGCTGTATCCGGAAGCGCCGAGCCGGACCCGCAGCGCGTTTCGCCGCGATTGCGACCGGGTGATCCATTCCACCGCGTTCCGCCGCCTGAAGCACAAGACCCAGGTGTTCGTGTTCCATGAGGGCGATCATTACCGCACCCGCCTGACCCACACGCTCGAAGTGGCCCAGATCGCCCGCGCGATCGCCCGCCAGCTCGGTCTCGACGAGGACCTGACCGAGACGCTGGCGCTGGCGCATGATCTCGGCCATCCGCCGTTCGGCCATGCCGGCGAACGCGCGCTGGATGCCTGCCTGCAGGCCCATGGCGGGTTCGATCACAATGCGCAGGCACTGCATGTGGTGACAGCGCTGGAGCACCGCTATCCCGGTTTCGACGGGCTGAACCTGACCTGGGAATCCCTCGATGGCATCGTCAAGCACAATGGCCCGCTGACGGCGCCGGATGGCACGCCGCTCGCGCGCTACGCCCAGCACGGCCTGCCGCTCGGCATCGTCGGCTTCAATGCCAGCCTCGACCTCGAACTCGACAGTTTTGCCTCGCTGGAAGCGCAGGCCGCAGCGATCGCCGACGACATCGCCTATGATGCCCACGACATCGACGACGGCCTGCGGGCCGGGCTGTTCAGCATCGACGACCTCAAAGCCATCCGCCGCTATCCCGGCCTCGATCAGGATCGCCGCGGCGCCGAGCTGGTGCGCGAACTGATCTCTTATTTGATCGGGGCGGTGGTCGGCGAAGCGCAGCGGCGACTCGGAGAGGCGAAGCCGGCGTCGGCCGAGGCCGTCCGTCGATGCGGACGCCAACTGATCGGGCTTTCGAGCACCGCTGCCGAGGCCGAGCGCGCGGTCAAATCCTTTCTCTGGTCCGGCATGTATCGGCATCCGCGGGTGATGCGTGTGATGGGCGAGGCGGAGGGGCTGGTGGCCGATTTGTTCGCGCATTACACGCGCCACCCCGGCGACATGCCGCTGGAATGGCAGCCGGCCTCGGGCGAGGGGGCACCATCGGACGCCGACCAGGCCCGCCGGATCGGCAACTTCATCGCCGGGATGACCGACCGTTTCGCCATCACCGAACATATCCGGCTTTTTGACTCGACTCCCGAATTGCGCTAGGCGATACCGCTTAAGTGCCTATCAGGCCTATCAAAATGGCGATCTGCGCGGGTTCGTTTGCGTGCATTCAGACGGCATGACAATGCACGTCCCGTTCGCCTCATAACCAGCTGGTTCCATACTGCCATGACCACTTCTGCCCCGACCCCGCATCTGTTCGCCAATGTGCTCTCCCGCGTGCATGCGATCTGCAACGCATTGATCGCCGACGGCACGTTGCCGGCCGGCACTGATCTGTCGCGTATCGTCGTCGAGCCGACCAGGGATGCGTCGCATGGCGACATGGCGAGCAACGCGGCCATGGTGCTGGCCAAGGACGCCAAGGCGAAGCCGCGCGATCTGGCCGAAGCCATCGCCGCCAGGCTGCGCGCCGATGAACTGATCACCTCGGTCGATATCGCCGGTCCCGGCTTCATCAATCTGACGCTGAAGACGTCCGTCTGGGCCGACGCGCTGCGCGCCGTGCTGCGCGACGGCGAAGCCTATGGCCGCAGCACCATCGGTGGTGGCGAAAAAATCAATGTCGAATATGTCTCGGCAAATCCGACCGGCCCGATGCATGTCGGCCATTGCCGCGGGGCCGTGTTCGGCGATGCGCTGGCGAGCCTGTTGAACGTTGCCGGCTATGACGTCGCGCGCGAATATTACATCAATGATGCCGGTGCGCAGGTCGATGTGCTCGGGCGCTCCGCGCATCTGCGCTACCGCGAGGCGCTGGGCGAGCACATCGGCGAGATCCCGGAAGGCCTGTATCCCGGCGACTATCTGAAGCCGGTCGGGCAGGCGCTCGCTGCCGAGCATGGCGCTGCGCTGAACCAGATGCCCGAGGAGCAGTGGCTGCCGATCACGCGCGATAAAGCCATCACGATGATGATGGAGATGATCAAGGGCGATCTGGCCGCCTTGAACATCTCGCATGAGGTGTTCTTCTCGGAGCGCTCGCTGATCACCGGCGCAACCGATCAGGTCGGTGCCACGATCGATTTTCTGCGCGCCAAGGGCGATGTCTATGAGGGCCGGCTGCCGCCGCCGAAGGGCAAGCCGGTCGACGACTACGAGGATCGTGAGCAGACCCTGTTTCGCGCCACCGCCTATGGCGACGACGTCGATCGTCCGCTGCTGAAGTCGAACGGCGGCTATACCTATTTCGCCTCCGACATCGCCTATCACAAGACAAAGGTCGATCGCGGCTTCCACAACATGGTGGACGTCTGGGGGGCCGATCACGGCGGCTACATCAAGCGGGTGCAGGCGGCCATCAAGGCGGTGACGGACGGCAAGGGTGAACTCGACGTCAAGATCGTCCAGCTCGTCAAGCTGCTGCGCAATGGCGAGCCGGTGAAGATGTCGAAGCGCTCGGGCGATTTCGTCACGCTGCGCGAAGTGGTGGACGAGGTCGGCTCCGACGCCGTGCGCTTCATGATGCTGTTCCGCAAGAACGACGCGGTGCTCGATTTCGATCTCGCCAAGGTGATCGAACAGTCGAAGGACAACGCCGTCTTCTACGTGCAATACGGCCACGCCCGCGGCCATTCGATCTTCCGCAATGCGCGCGAGCAGATGCCGGAAATGGCCGGGCTTCCTCTGGAAAGCGACGCCCGGATTGCCTATCTCAAGGACGCTGCGGTGGAACGGCTGGACGATCCGGCAGAGTTCGCACTGCTGCGTCAGCTGGCGCTGTATCCGCGCATGATCGAGGCGGCGGCCGTCGCCCACGAGCCGCATCGGATTGCTTTCTATCTCTACGACCTGGCCAGCGCCTTCCATGCGCATTGGACCCAGGGGCGCGATGCGCCTCATTTACGCTTCATTATCACTAATGATGCAGAACTTACTAAAGCACGGCTGGCACTCGTGCAGAGCATCGTTTCGGTTCTTAAGTCAGGGCTTGCCGTTCTCGGCGTCTCCGCACCGAAGGAGATGCGTTAGTCGTTGAGTAACAATTTGGGAATGGTCGTGGCATGGGGGTGTGTCGCGGTCCATGACAGGCTGCAATCTCGTTCCGTAAGCGAGGTGGCGGCCTTCCCGCAGGGGATGTGACATCACCATGGCCAACCGATACCAGAACCGATCCTACCCCGTTGATGCCGGTCGCAACGATCCACGCGCGCAAGGCGAGGGCGATCCCTTGGCTGAATTGGCGCGCTTGATCGGCCAGACAGATCCCTTCGGCGCCACGCCTGCGCGGCAGGCCGCAGAGCAGCCGCGGCGTCGGCCCGAACCGGCGGCAGCCACCTACGAAGAAGCGGAAGATCAATTCGAGGCCGCGCCGGCTCCGCCGCCGTGGATGCAGCGCGTCGCCGCGCAGCGTGCCCAGCATCCGGTGGGGTCACCGCACCAGTCCGAGCCCGAGCATTACGCGCCAGTTCGCGCCGAGCCGGCCTTCGGTGCCCCGCAGGACGGCCAGCCCTACACCAATACGCAGGCCTATGCCGCCGACGGCTATGCCCCGCAGGGCTACGCCGCACAGGACGATACCGGCCTTGCGCAGTGCGCCCATACCGGTCACGAGCAACAGGTGCATTCAGGATACGACGCCTATAGCCAGCCACAGGCTTATGCGACGCACGAGCAACCGCTCGATCCGAACCGCTATGATCATGCGCTGTATGGCCAGCCCGAACACGGGCAGGCAGCCTACCAGCAGGATCAGTATCAGGACGATCCCTACGCCTATCAGCCAGACGAATATGCCGAGGAAGAACCGGCACCGCGACGCCGCAGCGGCATGAAGACCATCGCAGCCGTTCTTGCGCTGGCCGTGATTGGCACCGGTGGAGCCTTCGCCTATCGCACATTCGTCGGCTCGACCCGCAGCGGCGAGCCGCCGGTGATCAAGGCCGATCCCGGCCCGAACAAGGTGGTGCCGCCCTCGGCCTCGGCCGCGGCGTCGAATGACAGCGGCAAGCAGATGGATCGTCTGGCGGCCGGGCAGGAGCGCCTGGTGTCTCGGGAAGAGCAGCCGGTGAATGTGCAGGATGCCAGCAAGGCCGGTGGCCCGCGCGTCGTGTTCCCGCCGCTGAACCAGAACAACAATCCGCCGACCACGGCCAGCGTGTCGCCGGCCAACAAGCGACGAGCCGCGCCGGATCCGCACGCTGTCCGTCCGTGGCGATCAGGCCGACGCGACGGCCACCCCGGCATCGCGCCAGGCACCGGCCCGTCTGACGGCCCCGGCAGCGGCGCCCGCGCCGGCTGTGAACGCAGCCAACGCGCCGATGTCACTGTCGCCGCAAGCGGCGCCGGCGCCCACCACGCGGACCGCTGCGCTGAACACCGCGCCGCAGGATCTCGCTCCGGCATCTTCCGCAGCGAGCGGCGGCTATGTGGTGCAGATCTCGTCGCAGCGCAGCGATGCGGATGCCCGGGCGTCCTTCAAGGCGCTGCAAGGTAAGTTCCCATCGGTACTCGGTTCACGCTCGCCATTGATCAAGAAGGCTGATCTGGGCGACAAGGGAACCTATTATCGGGCGATGATAGGTCCGTTCGGGTCGTCGGAAGAGGCGTCGCAACTGTGCGGCAGCCTGAAATCTGCTGGCGGACAGTGCGTCGTCCAAAGGAATTAACGGCGGTTTCCTTGACCCTGAATGGTGATGGGGCCTAATCGGCCCCATGAGCACTCGCGCTTTCATCACCGGTGTCTCCGGTCTCGAACTCACCGCCGACGAGCGCGCGTTTCTGCGCGCCGAACGGCCGTGGGGTTTCATCCTTTTCAAGCGTAACATTGATAGTCCGGCACAAGTCTCTGCGTTGGTTGAGGAATTGCGCGGAACGACGGGCGATCTTGGGGCGCCGGTCCTGATCGATCAGGAGGGCGGTCGCGTGCAGCGGCTCGGTCCGCCGCATTGGCCGGTCTATCCACCTGGGGCGGTGTTCGGCGCGCTCTACGATATCGACGCGGATGTTGGCCTCCGGGCGGCGTGGTTGAGTTCTCGGTTGATCGCTGCGGATCTGATTGATCTCGGGATCACTGTGGACTGCCTGCCGCTTGCTGACGTGCCCATCGAGGGGGCCGATGCGGTGATCGGCAACCGCGCTTACGGGACGACGCCAGCCAAGGTCGCTGCCATCGGGCGCGCCGTCACCGATGGGCTGGCCGCCGGTGGCGTGCTGCCGGTGCTCAAGCATATTCCAGGGCACGGTCGCGCCAATGCCGACAGCCATCACAAGCTGCCGATCGTAAATAGCTCGAAGAACGAGCTGGAAGCATCTGACTTTGAAGCGTTTCGTCCGCTTGCAGATCTGCCGATGGCGATGACGGCACATGTTGTGTTTAACGCGTTGGACGCCACTCAGCCGGCCACGACTTCTGCGACAATCATCAATCAGGTGATTCGCGGCAGTATCGGGTTCCAGGGTTTGTTGATGAGTGATGACGTGTCCATGAATGCTCTGGCGGGCAGCATCGCCGAGCGAACGCGCGCCATCGTCAGCGCCGGTTGCGACATCGTCCTGCACTGCAACGGCAAGCTCGACGAGATGCGGGAGGTTGCGCGGGAAACGCCACTGCTCAAAGGCAGGGCCGACGAGCGCGCCCGTGCCGCCATCGCTGCGCGCCAACAGCCGCAGCCGTTCGACCGTGCCGCGGGCCGGGCGGAACTGGATCAACTCATCGCACGGACGGGAGCCAGCGCATGAGCGCCGAAATTCTGTCGTTTGAGACCGGGCGTCCCGCCGAGATCGTCACCGACGACGAGCCGTCGCTGGTCATCGACGTCGAGGGCTATGAAGGGCCGCTCGATCTTCTGCTCACCCTCGCGCGCCAGCAGAAGGTCGATCTGCACAAGATCTCGATCCTGGCGCTCGCCGACCAGTATCTGCTGTTCATCGAGGAAGCCCGCAAAATCCGCCTGGAACTCGCCGCCGACTATCTGGTGATGGCGGCCTGGCTGGCGTTCCTGAAGTCGCGTCTGCTGCTGCCGGAACCGGTCACGACGGAGGAGGGCCCGAGCGCCGAGGATATGGCGACCGCGCTGGCCAACCGGCTGCGCCGTCTCGAAGCCATCCGCACCGCCGCCGACCAGCTGATGTCCCGGCCGCAACTCGGCCGCGATAGTTTTCCGCGCGGCATGCCGGAGCAGATCGCCGAGATCAAGCAGCAGAAATTCACCGCCACGCTGTACGATCTGCTGTCGGCCTATGCGACCCAGCGGCAGGCCCGGGTGCTGACCCGCGTTCATATGGCCAAGCGCACGGTGTGGTCGTTGAGCGAAGCCCGCGCGTCGCTGGAACGGCTGATCGGCATGGCCGAGGATTGGAGCCGGCTTGACGAGTATCTGCTGGCCTATGTGCCGGACCCGCAGCAGCGCGCCACCGTGATGGCGTCGAGCTTTGCGGCTGCGCTCGAGCTGGTGCGCGAAGGCGCGCTCGATCTCAGCCAAAGCGAAGCATTTGCACCCCTGTATTTCCGCAAGCATGTCGGCCCGCCGCCCGTGCCTGTGGCGCCGGAAGTTCCGGCTGAGTAAGTGAGAGAAGGAGATCCGGACATGGCTAGCCGTCGGGCAAGTGCTGCCGAAAAACGCATCGACATTGTCGAGGATCAAATCGAGGACATGCCGCAGACCGAGTCCGGTATCGAGGCCGTGATCGCGGACTCGGCGCAGAACGACGTCGCGCAGCAGGACGCTGTGCAGCAGGACGAGGCAGAAGAGGTCGCGGCGCGCCCGGACGAGCTGCGCATTCTCGAAGCTTTGCTGTTTGCGTCCACGGAGCCGCTGGACCAGGCGGCGCTGGCCAAGCGCATGCCGGATGGCATCAATATCAAGCAGGCGCTGGAGCAGCTGCAGGCGGATTATGCCATGCGCGGTATCAATCTGG
>JAPLPC010000373.1 GCA_026400425.1 Hyphomicrobiales bacterium
AGCCCCGGAGCGGGCCGGTCGAGAACTCCACCGATCGCTTCGGCGGTGATTATCGCTCCTTCGAGGTCAAAAACGACGACAAGGCGGAACGCGGCGACGTCTGCCGCGACGCCTGCCAGGGCGACAACAAATGCCGCGCCTGGACCTTTGCCCGGCCCGGCTATGCCGGTCGGGGCGCGCGCTGCTTCCTGAAGAACGACATCAAGCCGCCACGGCGCCGGCCTGGATTTATTTCGGGCGTGGTGAGGTAACGATCCGGGTCTGCCCTCGTAACGGGTGTACGCCACGCGACGTGGCGATGGCGCTTGCTGTCCGGCGTCCAACCCGAAATGAGGCTGTGATGAAGATGTTGATGACCCGAAAGATGGTGATTGCAGGATTTTGCGCCGCAATCGTCGCGATGGCTTCGACGGCATTTGCTGCAAATCCTGTCACGCCGTTCTCGCAGGCGGCGTTCAAGTCCGCCCAGACCGCCGGCAAACCCATTCTGGTCGAGATCCACGCCGATTGGTGCCCGACCTGCAGGGCGCAGAAGCCCGTCCTGGAGCGGTTGACGTCCGACCCCAAATTCAAGAATTTGCAGGTCTTCCGGGTGGATTTCGATACCCAGAAGGCGGATGTGAAGCAGTTCGGCGCACAGATGCAGTCGACGCTGATCGTGTTCAAGGGCGACAAGGAAACAGGTCGCTCGGTTGGGGATACCAAAGAAGCTTCGATCGCTTCGCTGCTCGCCAAAGCGCTCTGAACGGCCATGACCGCTTTTGTGCTGGCCTTCGCAGCCGGCCTGCTGTCGATCCTGTCGCCTTGCGTGCTGCCGCTCGTGCCGGTCGTGCTGGGCGCAGCCGTCACCGAACATCGGCTGGGGCCTGCCGCTTTGGCGACGGGCCTCGCGCTGTCCTTCGCGGCATTGGGACTGTTGCTGGCACTTGCCGGCTTCAGTCTCGGCATCGATGCGTCGCTGTTTCGGCAAGGCGCGGCGGTGATCATGATCCTGCTCGGGACCGTCCTCTTGGTCCCGAGCTGGCAGGTCGCCCTGGCAACGGCAGGTGGTCCGATCGCGAGTTGGGCCGATCAACGCTATGGCGGCCGCGCGTCGTCCGGCCTTGGTGGCCAGTTCGCGATCGGGCTGTTGCTCGGCGCGGTGTGGTCGCCTTGCGTCGGGCCGACGCTCGGCGCGGCGTCGCTGCTTGCCGCTCAAGGCAAGGACCTGCCGAGCGTGGCATTGACGATGCTGCTGTTCGGGCTTGGCGCGGCGCTCCCGCTGATCGTCCTCGGCGAACTGTCGCGGCCCGCTCTGATGCGGTTGCGCGCGCGCATGCTATCGACCGGCAAGCTCGGCAAGGCGCTGCTCGGCGCAGCTTTCCTGATCATCGGGATTGCGATCGTCAGCGGCGCCGACAAGAGGATAGAGGCGGCACTGGTAGAGAGCTCGCCGCAATGGCTGACGAATCTGACGACCGCATTCTGATCGCGGTCGCGCGCGGCGCCTCAGTGCACGCCGGTAAAGAACCGTGCCATCCGGAAGCCTGACAGCCAGTTGCTGACCGGTTGATTGCGGACGCCGAGATCCCAGGAGCCGACGATGGCATCGACGCGACCGACCAGATTGTCCATCGGCAACAGCCCGACGCCGCCCTGGCCCACCGGCACGCGGCTGTCCGCGGAATTGTCACGGTTGTCACCCATCACGAACAGGTGGCCGGGCGGCACCGTCACGTCGGGGGTGTTGTCGAGCCGGCCATTGTTGCGCAGCTTGAAGATCGGGTGCGCGACGCCGCCGGGCAGAGTCTCGACGTAGCGCTGAGCGGGCTCGGAGCCGCCGCTGTCGTCTTCGGCGGCGCCGGTGCCGTCCGCAGCGATGGCAGCCGGTTTGCCATTGATCCAGACCTGACCGCCGCGGAGCTCCACATGATCGCCGGGCAGACCGATCACGCGCTTGACCCAGACCTGGGAGCGATCGCCGGGCCAGCGAAACACCACGACATCGCCGCGCTTCGGCGTTGCTGCAAACACCCGGCCGGTTTCCGGGAAGGCGACGTGGATCGGCAGCGACGCGGTCGAATAGCCATAGGGAAATTTCGTGGCCAGCAGCGCATCGCCGATCAGCAGCGTCGGCTCCATCGAGGCGGAGGGCACATAGAAAGGCTCGGCCAGTGCGCCCTTGCCGAGAAACACGGTACCGACGATGGCGGCGATCTGCGCGATCTGGCCGCCCCAGCGCCTTGCGGTGCTGGGTGTTTTCTCCGCGGCCGTGGCTTCTGTGCTGGTGGTCTCCGTGCTCACTGGCCGGTTCCTCCGATCGTCACGCTGTCCATCCGCAGCGTCGGCTGGCCGACGCCGACCGGGACGCCCTGGCCGTGCTTGCCGCAGGTGCCGATGCCGTCATCAAGCGCGAGGTCGTTGCCGATCATGCTGATCCGATGCAAATCGGTCGGCCCGTTGCCGATCATCATCGCGCCCTTCACCGGTGCGCCGATCTTGCCGTTCTCGATCTTGTAGGCCTCGGTGCATTGAAAGACGTATTTGCCCGAGGTGATGTCCACCTGGCCGCCGCCGAAGTTCACGGCATAGATGCCGTTCTTCACCGACGCGAGGATCTCGGCGGGATCTCGCTGCCCGGCCAGCATGTAGGTGTTGGTCATCCGCGGCATCGGCACATGGGCATAGCCCTGACGACGACCGTTGCCGGGCGGCTTCATGCCCATCAGGCGGGCGTTCTGGCGGTCCTGCATATAGCCGACCAGGATGCCGTCTTCGATCAGCGTGGTATTGTTGGTCGGCGTGCCTTCGTCGTCGATGGACAGCGAGCCGCGGCGCGACGAGATGGTGCCGTCATCGACCACGGTGACACCCTTGGCGGCGACCTGCTGGCCGAGCAGGCCGGCAAAGGCGGAGGTCTTCTTGCGGTTGAAATCACCTTCGAGGCCATGGCCGACGGCTTCGTGCAGCATCACGCCGGGCCAGCCCGGCCCGAGCACCACATCCATTTCACCGGCGGGAGCGGGGATCGATTCCAGATTGACCAGCGCCTCGCGCAACGCGCCGTCGGCCGCCGCGCGCCAGTTTCCGCTCTCGATGAAGCGTGCATAACCCTCGCGGCCGCCATATCCCTTGGAGCCGCTCTCCTGGCGGTCGCCCTGGCCGGCGACGACCGAGATATTGACGCGCACAAGCGGGCGGATGTCGCGATAGCTCTCGCCGTCCGGCCGGATGATTTCCACTACCTGCCACGAGGCGCCGAGCGATACCGAGACCTGGCGCACGCGCGGGTCCTTGTCGCGCACATAGGCGTCGATCTCGGCCAGCAGCTTGACCTTGGCCTCGAAGCCCGGCGCATCGAGCGGATTGTCGTCGTTATACAGCCGCACATTGGTGTGCGACGGCGCCGCGGCGAAGGTGCCGGCATAGCCGCCGCGCACCGCATTCACGGCGTCCGCAGCGCGGATCAGCGCCGGGATCGAGACGTCCGACGAATGGGCATAGCCGACCGCATCGTCCTTCACGGCGCGCAGGCCAAACCCCTGGGCGGTGTCGTAGGTCGCCTGCTTGAGTCGGCCATTGTCGAAGCCGAGCGCTTCGGACTGGCTGTATTCGAGAAACAATTCGCCGTCGTCGGCTCCCTGAAGTCCGCGCAGCAATTCGCGGCGGACCGCGTCGCGGTCGAGATTGGCGCGGTCGAGCAGGGACGTGGTGACGAGGCTGGTCATGCAGGCTCCAAATCGGCGGGCATTGCTGCGCCGGTAGGCGGTTTCATCTTGTAACGGCAACCCGGAGGCAGGTCGCCTTACATCGGCGTCATCTTGGACGATACATCCGTTCGCTGCTGAAGATAGGTCGCCGTCTCGCAAAATGGGAGGGCAACGGCTCGCAGTAGGTGATGGTATCCAGATCCAGTCTGGAGCTATACCAAACTGCCCTTGGTGGTTCGCTTGGTGGCACTGCGGTAAGCGTGGCGGACTGCTGCAGAGGGGCTCTGGATGACCCGACGCAGATCCCTCAAGCACCCTGTGCCCGCTGCTCATGGCTTCTCCGATCAAGTCTGCCTTCCTGCAGGTGCATTCCATCATCGGGCTCGCGATCTCGCTGGTGCTCGGATTGATCGGCCTCACCGGCGCTATGCTATCGTTCGAGGACGAGATCGTCGCCGCGCTCAATCGTGACTTTGCGAAGGTCGACGTTCGATCGACGCCGGCACTTACCCCGGACGAGATTGTGGCGCGGCTGCAGGGCCAGCCGGGCGCAAGCAAGGTTCAGTTGTTGCTATTGTCGAGTGAGCCGGGCGCCACGATCCGCGCCGGTTTCGCCCGCAACGAGGCCGGCGAACGGTCGTCGGTTTACGTCGATCCGTATGATGGCCGGATCGTGGCGCCGGTCAGCGGCGAGGGGGTCTTCACGACGCTGCGCAACCTGCATCGGTTCCTGCTGCTGCCGGGTAATGGCAACGGCTATGGTCGCCTCATCACCGGCGTCTCGGTGATCGGTCTGCTGGTGCTGCTGATCTCCGGTATCGTGCTACGCTGGCCGCGTCGTGTCCGCAGCATCAGGATGTGGCTAAAGCCCAATCTCACGGCGCCCGGCCGCGCCTTCCACTGGTCGTTGCACAGTGTGATGGGCACCTGGGTGTTACCGATTTATGTGATCTCGATCCTCACCGGCCTGTGGTGGTCTTTCGACTGGTACAAATCGAGCGCCACCTGGCTGCTGTCCAGCAAGCCGCGGTGGTTGCCAAAGCGGCTGCCGGTGCGAAGGGCGGTGCCCGGTCTGGGCATACCGCTGATGCCGCGACTGCTCCATCACTCGATCGGGCCTGGGCCACCTTTGTCGCGGATCAGGGCAGCCACTACGCCAAAGTCTATCTGCAGGTGCCTAATGGCGCTGATCCAGTGCGTTTGCGGTCACTGGCGAAAGACGCGCCGCATGATGCCGCCCGTGACGACTTCCGCATCGACAGCGTCACCGGGCGTGTCGTCAGTGTCGAGCGCTATGCCGACAAGTCGGTCGGCGACAGCATCCTGCAGAGGGTTTTGCAGATCCATACCGGCGCGGCGTTCGGTCTGATCGGCCGCATCCTGTTCATGATTGCCGCCGCGCTGATGCCGCTGTTCACGGTCACCGGGCTCATCCTGTATTTTTCACGCCGGCGTTTGCGGGCGCAATCGAAGCCAAGCCGCAGCCATCGCAGGGCCGCGGGGCTGGTGGCGGGGGAATAGGCGGAGGAGCTCCGGTCGCTCGCCGTCATTGCGAGGAGCGAAGCGACGCGGCAATCCAGAAGGCCACAAGCGAAGCAGGACTGGATTGCTTCGTCGCAAGTGCTCCTCGCAATGACGGGCCGAGGGCGGACGCGACACTGGACGACTTCATGCATGGATGACGTCGGCTGCGCTACGGCAGCTTGTCGTAACCCTCACCCAGGCCGTTCAGGCTGAGCGGGAAGCCGATGCCTTCTTCGGGGGTCTCGAAGATGATGAAGGTCGCGGTCTTGGCGGTGCGCAGCTGGCCGAGCAGCTTGTCGTCCATCACCACCTCGGCGACGCAGCCATTCGGCAGGCAGCGCACGAAGCCGGCGCGGCCGACATCCTGATTGTCGAGCTTGAGCCCGAGCCCCGACGGCAGCAGCACGCCGAGCGGCGCCACCACGCGCATCAGCTTGCTCTTCTGGTCGGCGGTCTTCAGCACGATCACGGTCAGGCCGGCATTGGAGCGGTCTTCCGCCACCACGCTCTGGATCAGGGCGCATTGTTCGGCCTGGGCGCCGGGCGGGGTGTCGCAGCGGATCTGCCAGTCGCCATGGGTCGATTTGACTGCGCCCTGGGCATGGGCGGCGATCGGCGCGGCAAGCAATGCTGCCATTGTCAGAAAACCGAGCGTGAGGCGGCGCCAACGGGCGGTCGGCTGCTGCTGCGATGTCGAAAGCCCCATCCGGATCGATCCTTCGGCGTAGGTGGTTGGTCCAGCAAGCGTCAATGCTGTCATCAGCGATCTCTGCAATCGGTTTGGCAGCACTGTGAAGGCTGGCAGGTCTGAAGAATTCCAGAGCATGGAATGAAAGGTCAATGACGGCGCCATGAAGGCGGCCACGATCGGGTGCTTGCGCGCAGATTGTGGCGAATCAGTTACCCGATCATCGCATATTTCGTGCCTAAAGCGGCCTCCCGCGGTGTCAAGCACCTTGGTGGATGCCTGACATTTGTCACCGAATTGATGCGACGAATAAGACCTTCGTGCAATTCGGTCGAATGCATTGCGGCTGACCGCACTCCTGCATTGCGACAGGTGCAGAATTATGGTTTGAGAGGCTGGATTTCGACGCATTCTAACGAGCGGGCTTCAGGCCTTGGGCAATTTGTCCGTTTGTTTCAGAGAGGGTCGGGCCGCATACTCGGGACAGACTGGGGTGCGTAAGATTTTACATGGGAGCGCACGCGGCATGAGGATGCTGAGGGGCCAGTTTGGCCGCCGGTTGCTGGGGTTAGCGGTTGTGGGGGCCGGTCTCGCTGTAAGCGGTGCTGCCTTTGCTCAGGTGACGGGTCAGCCCGCGCCCTGGGAGTACAAACTTCAGGAAGCTGCCACGCCGGTGATGGAAAACATCACCTGGTTTCACAATTTTCTGCTGTGGCTGATCACCGGCATCACGCTGTTCGTGTTGGCGCTGCTCGTCATCGTAGTGGTGAAGTTCAATTCCAAGGCCAATCCGGTCCCGTCGAAGACCACCCACAACACGCTGATCGAAGTCGCGTGGACGATAATTCCGGTGCTGATCCTGGTCGCGGTCGCGGTGCCGTCGTTCCGGTTGCTGTTCCTGCAACTCGACATTCCCAAGGCCGACCTGACCATCAAGGCCACCGGCAAGCAGTGGTTCTGGACCTATTCCTATCCCGACAACGGGCCGTTCGAGTTCGACTCGCTGATGGCTGCCGACAAGATGCCGCGCCTGCTCGCCGTCGACAACGAGGTGGTGGTGCCGGTGAACAAGGTGGTCCGCGTGCAGACTACCGCGGCCGACGTGATCCACTCCTTCGCGGTGCCGTCGTTCGGCATCAAGATCGACGCGATTCCCGGCCGTCTCAACGAGACCTGGTTCAAGGCGACCAAGACCGGCATGTTCTACGGCCAGTGCTCGGAGCTGTGCGGCAAGGATCACGCCTATATGCCGATCGCGATCCGCGTCGTCACCGAGCAGGAATTTGCGACCTGGGTCGAGCAGGCCAAGAAGAAGTTCGCCAGCAACCGGTCGAGCACGTTCGCTTCGGCCGGGACCGTGCAGGCGCAGTGAGGCGCGCGGCGCCGCAAGGCGCCGGGCCCTTCGGGTTTGAGACCCATCTGATTTGAGAATTGGGCGAGGGGACCGCGAGGTCCGAAAAGACTGCCAAGA
>JAPLPC010000386.1 GCA_026400425.1 Hyphomicrobiales bacterium
AAGCTGATGAACAACAACTCGCCGATGGATTACCACGGCGCGCTCGGCGTTCTCCGCACCATCATCAAGGAGCGTCCGGATGCGATGCTCGTCAATGAAGGCGCCAACACGCTCGACCTCGCCCGCGGCATCGTCGACATGTATCAGCCCCGTAAGCGCATCGACGTCGGCACCTGGGGCATCATGGGCATCGGCATGGGCTATTGCATCGCCGCCGCCGTCGAGACCGGCAAGCCGGTGCTGGCGATCGAGGGCGACAGCGCGTTCGGCTTCAGCGGCATGGAGGTCGAAACCATCTGCCGCTATCACCTTCCTGTTTGCATCGTCGTGTTCAACAATGACGGCATCTATCGCGGCACCGACGTCAACCCGTCGGGTGGTGCCGATGTGGCACCGACCGTGTTCGTCAAGGGCTCGCGCTACGACAAGATGATGGAGGCGTTTGGCGGTGTCGGCGTGAACGCGACGTCGCCGGACGAGCTCAAGCGCGCCGTCAGCGAGGCGATGGACTCAGGCAAGCCGACGCTCATCAATGCGGTGATCGATCCGGCCGCCGGCAGCGAGAGCGGCCGTATCGGCAACCTCAATCCGCAGAGCGTGCTCAGCAAGAAGAAGTAATTCGCATCGAGCGGGGCCACGCGGCCCCGCTTATTTTCTCCAGGTATCAACCTCCAAGTGCCGAGCCGGCAAAAATAGTACGGGAGCATAGCAATGACACAGGCGCTCAAAGGCGTTCGCATTCTCGACTTCACCCATGTGCAATCGGGCCCGACCTGCACGCAGTTGCTAGCCTGGTTCGGCGCCGACGTGATCAAGGTCGAACGCCCCGGCGTCGGCGACATCACCCGCGGCCAGCTGCAGGACATCCCGAATGTGGACAGCCTGTATTTCACCATGCTGAACCACAACAAGCGCTCGATCACCCTCGACACCAAGAACCCGAAGGGCAAGGAAGTCCTCACCGCGCTGATGAAACAGTGCGACGTGCTGGTGGAGAATTTCGGCCCGGGCGTGCTCGATCGCATGGGCTTCTCGTTCGAGAAGATCCAGGAGATCAACCCGAAGATGATCGTCGCCTCGATCAAGGGGTTTGGCCCCGGCCCTTATGAAGACTGCAAGGTCTATGAGAACGTCGCGCAGTGCACCGGCGGTGCCGCTTCCACGACGGGCTTCCGCGATGGTCTGCCGCTGGTCACCGGCGCGCAGATCGGCGATAGCGGCACCGGCCTGCATCTCGCCCTCGGCATCGTCACCGCGCTGTATCAGCGCACCCAGACCGGCAAGGGCCAGAAGGTCACTGCGGCGATGCAGGACGGCGTGCTGAACCTGTCGCGCGTCAAGCTGCGCGACCAGCAGCGTCTCGCCCACGGCCCGCTGAAGGAATACAGCCAGTTCGGCGAAGGCATTCCGTTCGGCGATGCCGTCCCGCGCGCCGGCAACGACTCCGGCGGCGGCCAGCCGGGCCGCATCCTGAAGTGCAAGGGCTGGGAGACCGACGGCAACGCCTACATCTACTTCATCACCCAGGCGCCGGTGTGGGAGAAGATCTGCGACGTCATCGGCGAGCCCGGCTGGAAGACCGACCCGAACTACAACAAGCCGGCGGTCCGCCTGTCGCGCCTCAACGAGATCTTCGCGCGCATCGAACAGTGGACGATGACCAAGACCAAGTTCGAGGCGATGGATATTCTCAACAAGGATGACATTCCCTGCGGTCCGATCCTGTCGATGAAAGAAATTGCGGAAGACAAGTCGCTCTACGCTACTGGCACGCTTGTTGAGGTCGATCATCCGACCCGCGGCAAATACATCTCGGTCGGTAACCCCATCAAGCTGTCGGACAGCCCGACCGTCGTGACGCGTTCTCCGCTGCTCGGTGAGCACACGGATGAAATCCTGAAGCAGGTGCTGGGCTTCAACGACAACCAGATCGCAGAGACCCACAATTCCGGTGCGCTGTCGCCGCCCCGCAAGGTTGAAGCCGCCGAATAAGCGCCAGCGTCTCTGCACAGCATTTAAAGGCCGGCGTTCAGCG
>JAPLPC010000424.1 GCA_026400425.1 Hyphomicrobiales bacterium
GGATCCAGCTTGACGGCGAGTTCGCGCGCGGCCGCAGCAGTGCGGGGCCCGAAGCCGAGCAGATACAGGCCATCCATCGCCAGCAGCCGGCGATGCTGCGCCGCCGGCGTCAATGCGAAGGCCGGACTGGCGAAGATCGCGTCGGCCTGAAGCGTTTCCTTGCCGCGCTCCATCGCCAGAATATGCTCCGGTCGCGTCGCGGCGATCGCCTCGTCGCTCATGATCTTGTAACCCTCGAAGCCATCCGCGACATTGACCCCGCCGGCGAGCTTGATGATCTCGTTCGCCGCCGTGTTGCGGCCCGCGATCAAAGCGCGGCCGTCCATGAACGACATCACGAACATGACGCGCGGGGGTGTCGTGACACGCGCACGCAGGTCGCGCAGCGAAGCCAGGTCCGCGGTCACGGCGTCGGCAAGGCAGGCGCCGCGGGATTCGACACCGGCGACCTTGGCGACAAGGCGGATCTTCTCGATCATGCCGGCCTCGGAATAGGTTTCAGGCACGACGACCAGCGGAATGTGTGCCGCATCGACGACGTCGATGGTTTCCTTCGGCCCGGACCCGGCTATTGCCAGAACCAGCTGCGGATTGAGCCCGAGGACACCCTCGGCCGAGAGTTGGCGCATATATCCGACATTGGGTTTGGCGGTCATGGCCCTGGGTGGATACAAACTCGTGGTATCGACGGCAACGATGCGATCCTCGGCGCCGAGGGCATAGAGAATTTCGGTCACGGCGCCGCCGATGGATACGATCCGCGTCGGATGTCCGATCGATATTTCGCGGCCGCGGGCGTCCCGTATCAGCGCATCCTCCGCAGGTGCCGCCGACAGCGAGCCGTAGCCGAAAGCCACGCAGCACAGCGCGCTAGCAAGACGGTTGCGATATAGGCGGTCCCGCGGGGTCATTTGGTGAGGATCAGCTTGTTCTGAAACGTCAGGCGCAGGCGATAGGTGTCATCGCCGTGGACGATCAGCAATTCGCGATGGTCGGCGAACAGATCCTTGCTGTTCAATCGCTCACCATTGATGACGACCTTGCGGATGCCCGCGTTACCTGGCGCGCCGTCGTGAGAGCCCGTGTCCATGGTGCCGATATGCCCCGTTATGTGAATGATAGCAGCCTTATTAGGTTGGCGGTGCTTCACCGCCAAGCGCAGCAATCTACAATCGCTGTAAAGAGCGCCGCCGTTGCTTGACCCGGCTCTGGCGCTTCCTTAATCGAAAGTGGCAACTTGGTGGCAGACTGTCCCCGGTTGCGACTTTGATAGCCAGCAAGCCTGTTTCGAACAGCGCCAGCCAGCCGCGATCTTTATATCTTGGGGGACTGGTATGGCTTTTACGGGCAGGATGTCGCGCGCCTTTCTTTTGGGCGTGTCGGTAGGATCGATGGCGGTCGTTGCGGGGGAGGCCGCGTGGGCGCAGGGCGCTGACGCAGGGCAGCGGCAGAAACCCGTTCAGCAGGCCAAGAAACGACCCGCGTCCACCCCGAGCCAGTCTGCCGGTCGAACTGCCGCTTTGCCGGCTGCCGTTGCGAACGCCAACGCACAGAGCGCACGATCCACACAGCCGCTCGACGAGATCACCGTGTCGGCGTCCAAGACCGAGGAGCGCGCGATCGATGCGCTGGCGCCGGCGAGCGTCGTCACGCAGCAGCAGATTGCCTTGCAGCAGCCGAGCCGCTTGAGTCAGCTGTTCTACAATGTCCCCGGGGTCTGGATGCAGGATCGCGGCGATGATCCATCGACCGCCATCAATATTCGCGGCTTGCAGGATTTCGGCCGGGTCGCCGTCGTGATCGACGGCGCGCGGCAGAATTATCAGCGCAGCGGCCACAATGCCAACGGATCGTTCTTCCTCGATCCAGAACTGATCGGCGGCATCGATATCGCGCGCGGTCCGACCGCGAATATTTACGGCTCCGGCGCCATCGGCGGCGTGGCGTCGTTCCGCACCAAGGATATCCAGGACGTGCTGCGTCCCGGCGAACGCTGGGGTGTCGACGTGTCCGGCTCCTACGGCTCGAACAGCAATCGCGGTCTCGGATCGGTGTTCGGCGGCGTCCGCGTCGATCCGAGCGTCGATGTCTTCGGCGGCGCCGTGTATCGCACCCAGGGCAACTACAAGGACGGCGCGGGCACCGAGATCGGCAATACCGGCAGCGAGATCGCGGCCGGGCTGATGAAGATCACGGTGCGCCCGGCCGAGGGCCATGAGGTCAAGTTCGGTGGCGTGTTCCAGGATTACAGCTACAGTGTCGGCCAGTTCAATACCGGGCCGGTGCTGACCGCCGCGCAGCGCGCCTTGTATCAGGGCTCGTCTGTTTACGCCATATGCCCGTCCAGATGACAACATCTTCGACTTCAACGTGTCGCTTTACGGCAATCGTGTCGACAACGATCAGACCAAAACCTATCACTATTCGACGTCGGGCGCGGCGCTGTGTGGCACCGGCAATGCGGGCAACAACATCTCCGGCTGTGTCGGCGACCGGCGCGGCTATCTGCTCGACACCTTCGGCATCGATGTCAACAACACCTCGCGGTTTGAATTCGGAAACTGGCGAAATGCCGTGACTTACGGCGCCGATGTCTTCAACGACAAGGTCAAGACGTTCGACTCCCGTGGCAATTCCAACATCACCACACCGAGCGGCGAGCGCACGGTCGGCGGCGGCTTCGTTCAGCTCAAGAGCAATTATGCAAGCTGGCTCGAAGTGATCGGCGCCCTCCGCTACGATCATTACGAGCTGAACTCGAGCGGAACGGCATTGGGCGCGAGCAATACGTCGTCGAGTGGCGATCGGCTGTCGCCCAAGATCACTATCGGCGTGACGCCGGTGGTGGGTTTCACGCCTTACGCCAGCTATGCAGAAGGGTACCGCGCGCCTTCGATCACCGAAACACTGATCACCGGCGCGCATGCGACCGGCGGCGGACCGGTGTTCTTCACATGCGCCGATGGAACGTCCGGACTGTTTTGCTTCAGACCCAATCCGAACCTGCGTGCCGAGGTTGGCAGGAACAAGGAAGTCGGCGTCAACCTGAAGTACAACGACGTCTTCACGTCAGGCGACAGCATTCGCGCCAAGTTCAACTTCTTCCGCAATGATGTGTCGGATTACATCGACCTCGTGGCATCGACACCGGAATTGACCCAGTTCGGTCGCTTTAGCCGTAACTATCAGTACCAGAACATTGCCAATGCGCGGATCGAAGGCTTCGAGGCCGAAACGGCCTATGATGCCGGCCTATGGTTCGTCGGAGTCGGAGCAACCATCCAGAAAGGGACGAACACCCAGACCAATGTCGGGCTGGCGACGATCCAGCCGCGCAAGGTGACGACCAGCGGTGGCGTTCGCCTGCTCGACCGCAAGCTGACGATTTCCGCGCAGTGGGCCTCGGTTGCGGCCAACACGGATCTGCCCGCCGGTTACGTGCCGTCGACGGCCTATGATCTGGTCAACCTCTATGTCGCCTACCAACCGACGCCGGATGTCACCTTGAATTTCTCGGTCGACAACCTGCTGAACCAGTATTATCGGCCCTATGCGATCCCCGGTTCCTCGACCGACGGAACCACGCAGAATGACGCTTTGTGGACCAGTGCCGGTCCTGGCATCGTGTATAAGGGGGGCATCAAGGTGCATTTTGGCGGCGCCTAGTTTTCGCCCGTTTCAGCGGCGCGGGAATCTGCCCTCGTGCCGGCCAGATTTTGACTCATGACGACATTCGAAAACCACATGAAAGGGACGACGTCCATGTTCATCGCCATGAACCGCTTCCAGGTCAAAACCGGATCTGAGGCGGCGTTCGAAAATGTCTGGGCCACGCGCGAGTCGTATCTCAGCGAATTGCCGGGCTTCATGGAATTTCATCTGTTGAAGGGGCCCGTGGCCGAAGACCACACGCTGTATTCGTCGCATACCACATGGGCGAGCAAGGCCGACTTCGAAGGCTGGACCAAATCCGAACAGTTCCGCAAGGCCCATGCGCGCGCCGACAATCAGTCCCAGGGCGCCAGCCTGTATCTGGGACATCCCAAATTCGAAGGCTTCGAAGTGATCCAGTCGGAAAGCCGCAAGACCGCTGCAGCCTGACCATTGAAGGACGCACTGACATGAACGACGCGTTATCCGGCGACCTCGCGGCCTATATGGCCGCCAATCCCGGGGCGGTCATCGAAACCGTCGCGCGCGAGCGGAATGTGACGCCCCGTTCCGTGATCGAGGCCTTGCCGGACGGGATGGTGACCATCCGCGGGGGCGCGGATGCATTCGTGCGGGCGATGCAGGCAATTGCGACGTGGGGCGAGGTGACGTTGATCGTGCATACCGATGACGGCATCTTCGAAACCACCGCGCCGCTGTCGGCGGGGTCGCTCGGCCATGGCTATTACAATCTGACCGAGCCAAAGGGGCTGCATGGACATTTGCGCGTCGATCGCTGCGGCGGCATTGCCTTCGTCGAGCGCCCCTTCATGGGCAAGGCATCGGCATTCGTCGCCTTTCTGAACGTAGACGGCGGCGTGATGTTCAAGGTGTTTGTCGGCCGTGACGAGACCCGTGCCCTGAGGCAGGATCAACTGGCGCATTTTCATGCGCTGGCGTCGCAACTCGCAAGCTGACCGGACGCAGCGCTACTCGCTGACCTTCATCCGCGCCACCCGCATCTCGCTGACGAGGCGGGTCGACGGCGACGCGATGCGGGCCGCCAACTGCACCAGGGTGACCTGCGTCGCCGGCAGCCTGCCGTCACGCAAGGGCACCGCAACCAGCGCGCCGGCATTGATCGCCGCCATGGCAGAGACCATGGGCAGGAAGGTTGCCAGCTCGGTCCGGCCGGTGATGGTCTGGGTGAAGGCGAGCGAATTGGTCTCGCTGCAGATGTCCAGCTGAATGCCGGCCTGCGCGCAGGATTTGTCCAGCTCCTGACGGATCCCAAACGACGTGTCCGGCAGGATCACGCGCAAGCCGGCCAGATCCTTGACGCGCAGCGACGGATGCCCGGCCAGCGGATGCCGGGGCGAGACGATCAGGCAGACCGGCTGTCGCATCCGGCCGAGTTCGATTAGATCGCGCCGCGTGGTGCGCCCGAAGATCAGTCCAAGATCGACATCGTTCTGTCCGACCAGTTCAACCACATCGCGGGCACCGACCGCCGTCACCGAGAGTTTGATGCCCGGATATTGCTGCGCCAGATCCACGAACAGCCCGGGCAGAAAATCCGACAACATGCCCTCGACCGTCGCGATCTTGACCTGGCCACGGCGCAGCGACGCGAATTCCTCGACCTGGCTGCGCAGGCCGTCGAGCTGGTCGCGGTTGTCGATAGCGTAGCGATACAGCACATGGCCGGCATCGGTGAGCGACATGCCGCGCGCGCCGCGCTCGAACAGCTTGACCGCCAGTTCGTCCTCCAGGCCTTGCACCTGCCGGCTGATGGCCGACGGCGCGATCCGCAACGCCGTTGCCGCCTGCTTGATGGATCCGCATTCGGTCACCACCCGGAAATAGCGAATGGCGGAGGACTCGATCATCGGCGATCCCTGTGGCGACGTGCCTGATCCGGTGGCACGCTCTGTCTAGAGTTCTAATAATCAGTTCGCTTGCATCGAAATTCAATGCTTTTATTCGAAATCTGGATTTGCAAGACTTTGATCGGGTCATGATCCCCCGTCATCGATGGAGAATTCGGATGTTGCATCCCCGGCCAGGTTTTAGCGCGCGTGTCTCTGCCTCGCTGTTTCTGGCGGCTGTCGCCGTCGGCACCGTCGTGCCTGGTGCGTCCGCCCAGGAGGTGATCCGGTTCGGCGCGCCGCTGCCGATCACCGGCCCGCTCGCGCCGGAGGCGGTGAAGCAGCAGCAGGGCTACGACCTCTGGGCCGAGCAGGCCAACAAGGCCGGCGGGATCACTGTCGGTGGCAAGAAATACAAGGTCGAGATCGTCTACGCGGATTATCAGTCGAACACGCCGCGCTCGGTGCAGACCACCGAGCAGATGATCACCCAAGACAAGGTGAATTTCATGTTCGGCCCGTTCGGCTCGGGCGCCGCCAAGGCCGCCAGCACGATCGCGGAGAAATACAAGGTGCCGATGCTGGCGGCGACGGCCTCGTCGTCGCAGGTCTACGACCAGAACTACAAATATCTGTTCGGCACCTTCACGCCCAACGACACGCTGACGACGCCGCTGACCAACCTGGTCAAGGCCAAGGCCGCCGACGTCAAGAAGGTCGCCATCCTGGCGCGCAACGATCTGTTCCCGCTGGCGATCGCGCAGGAAATGGAGAAGTCGGCCAAGGCCAACGGGCTCGAGGTCGTCTATTCCGAGAAATACGCCATCAACACGCTCGATCATTCGGCGACGCTGTCGCAGATCAAGTCGCTGGCACCGCAGTGGATCTTCGTGACAGGCTACACCAACGACTTGCTCCTGATCCGCAAGCAGATGGGCGACCAGCAGATCAAGGCCGGCGTCGTCACCATGATCGCCGGACCGGCCTATCAGGAGTTCATCGACTCGGCTGGGGCGAGCGCGGAAAACATTTCGAGCGCGTCCTGGTGGCATCCTGCTGAACAGTATGATGGCAAGGACCTCTTCGGCAGCACCGCGAACTTCGTGAAGCTGTTCAAGGACAAGTACAAGCTCGAGCCGGACTATGCGCATGCGTCGGCTGCGGTGTGCGGTGCGCTGCTCCAGATGGCGATCGAGAAGGCCGGCTCGCTCGATCGCGACAAGGTGCGTGACGAATTGGCCAAGATGGACGTCGTGACCTTCTGGGGCCCGGTGAAGTTCGGTGGCAATGGCCAGATCAATTCGCTCGAGCCACCGGTCTTCCAGATTCAGGGCGGCAAGCCCGTGGTGCTGTTCCCGGAGGCCATCAAGCAGGGCGAATTCAAGCTTGGCGTGAACTGATCACGGTCCCCCATGCGAGCGCAGCGAAGCCATCCAGTTCTCACGCCGTTCTGGTCTGCTGGATTGCTTCGTCGCCTCGCTCCTCGCAATGACGGCTGGAACGCTCTGGTCAACCCGTGAGACCCCATTGATATGCTGGCCATTCAGGTCCTGATCAACGCGCTCGTGCTCGGGTGCCTGTATGCCTGCATCGCGATCGGGTTTTCGCTGGTCTGGGGCGTGCTGAACGTCATCAACCTGATCCACGGATCGTTCATCGTGCTCGGTGCCTATCTGGCCTGGGGCGCCTATCAGTGGGCGGGCATATCGCCCTGGTACGCACTGATGATCGCGGCACCGTCCTTTTTCATCCTCGGCTATCTGCTGCAGCGACTGCTGCTCAATCGCGTCATCACCGCGCCGGTGCTGGTGACGCTGACACTGACCTTCGGCCTCGACCTGATCCTGAACAATGCGATGATCTATTACTTCAAGGCCGATTATCGCAAACTGATCCTCAGCCCGCCGACCGGCTCGGTGTCGATCTTCGACGTCATCGTGCCCGTGGATCGATTGATCGCAACCGGTTCGGCATTGGCGCTGACATTCCTGCTCTATCTGCTGCTGCGCCGCTCCAAAGTCGGCCGCGCCATCGTGGCCGTGCGGCTGGATCGCGACGCCGCCGTGCTGATGGGCGTCGACGTCAAATCCATTTATGCCATCGCCTTCGGTCTCGGAGCGGCGCTGGCCGGCTGTGCCGGCGTGTTGATGGCGCTGATCTTTCCGATCTCGCCGCTGACGTCGTCGGCCTATCTCGGCAAGGCGTTCGTCGTCTGTGTGCTGGGCGGCCTCGGCAGCGTCTCTGGCGCTCTGGCCGGCGGAATCCTGCTGGCGCTGGTCGAGGGCATCGGCTCGGTCTATCTTGGACCGGCGCATGCAGTGACGCTGTCCTTCGTGCTGCTGATAGTGTTCCTGATCGTCAGGCCGCAGGGTCTGCTTGGCCGAAAGGGATTCGAATGACCCGCAGCACGGTTGCATTGCTGATCCTCATCGCCTGCGTCGCGGCCTTGCCGCTGTTCGGCGGCGCCTATGCGCTGCGGCTAGGTACCATCGCCTGCATGTATGCCGTGTTCGCGCTATCGTGGAACATCGTCGGCGGCTTTGCCGGCTATCCATCATTTTCCACAGCAGCGTTTTTCGGCCTCGGCGCCTATGCGACGGGGATCCTGATGAACAAGGGTATTCCCCTGGCCGCTGCAGTCGGTGTCTCGCTGCTGTTCTGCTTGCTGCTCGCAGTGATCCTCGGCGCCGTGCTGCTGCGGCTGCGCGGGCATTATTTTGCCATCGCCTCGCTGTCGCTGGTGGAAGTGTTTCGCGAACTCGTCAACAACGCCACCGATCTCACCGGCGGCGGCATGGGTCTCAACATTCCGCTGGTGTCGGGATCAAGCGTGCTGTCGGACGCCACGTTCTTCTTTTATGCGATGTGGGGATTGCTGCTTGTGACCGCGCTCACCGTGATCGCGGTGTCGGTGTCCAAGCTCGGCTTCGGGCTCAATTGCATCCGCCAGAACGAGACGGCCGCGAGCATGGTCGGCCTCAATGCGACGCTCTACAAGGCGATCGCGTTCGGCCTGTCGGCCTGTTTCGTCGGCGCAGCCGGCGGGCTTTACGCGGCCTGGGTCCATTACATCGATCCGTCGGACGTGTTCGACATCCTGTATTCGGTGAAGCCGATCGTGATGGCGCTGATGGGTGGCCTCGGCTCGCCCCTCGGCGTGGTGTGCGGGGCGTTCCTGTATCTTGGCCTCGAGGAGCTGGTGTGGCGCAACTACATCCAGATCCATTCCGGCGTGCTCGGCGTCCTGATCATACTGCTGCTGCTGTTCCTGCCGCACGGGCTGGTTTCGCTGCATGTCGGCCGCATCTGGCGCGGCCTGACCGGACGAAAGGCTAAACATGCCTGAGCCCGGTCACGAAATCCTGCATCTGTCGAACGTCTCGCGACACTTCAGCGGATTGAAGGCGCTGAGCGACGTATCGCTGTCGGTCAGCAAGGGCGAGGTCGTTGGGCTGATCGGTCCGAACGGCGCCGGCAAGACCACGTTGGTCAACACCATCTGCGGCGTCACGCCGGCATCGTCGGGCGTCATCCGCTTCGATGGCCGCGACATCACCCGGGTGAAGACCTATCAGTCCGCGCGGATCGGGCTGTCGCGCACGTTCCAGATCGTGCAGCCGTTTGCGGAGTTCTCCGCGCTCGACAATGTCGCTGCAGCGGCACTGTTCTCGCAGCCGGGCGAGAGCCTGACGTCTGCGCGCGAGGCGGCGCGCGAGCATCTGGCCTTTGTCGGTCTCGA
The DNA here is from genome assembly GCA_026400425.1 of Hyphomicrobiales bacterium. GTDB lineage: Bacteria > Pseudomonadota > Alphaproteobacteria > Rhizobiales > Xanthobacteraceae > Tardiphaga. Next base: position 9,259 of record JAPLPC010000424.1, read on the forward strand.
TGCACAGGCCGATCAATCCGCGGCAACCCTCACGCTGGCGATGCGGAAGCGCCTCGAACTCGCCAAGGCTCTGGCGATGAAGCCGAAGCTGCTGTTTCTCGACGAAGTCAATGCCGGCCTTAACAGCGCCGAGGTCGAACGCGCGACCAGACTGATCCACCAATTGGCCGCAAACGGCATCACCATCGTGATGATCGAGCATCTGATGAAGGTCGTGCTGAATGTCTGTACGCGGATCGCGGTGCTGCATAACGGACAACTGATCGCAGACGGCGCTCCGCGCGACATCATCAAGGACCCTGCCGTCGTCGACGCCTATCTCGGCCAGCAATACGCACAACGGAATGCCGCCCGTGGCTGATCATCCGATGCTCGAACTCAATCAGCTATGCGCCGGTTACGGCGAGATCCAGGTGCTGTGGGGCATCGACATGGTGGTGCGCCGTGGTGAAATCACGGCGCTGATCGGCTCCAACGGCGCTGGCAAGACCACCTTGATGCGCGCCTTGTCAGGACTGATCGGACGGCAGTCCGGTCGTTATGTCTGGGAGGGCATCGATCTCACCGCCGCCTCGGCCGCCGATATTCTGGCGCAGGGCATTGTTCACGTGCCGGAAGGGCGCCGGCTGTTTGGTGCCATGAGCATCGAGGACAATCTCCTGATGGGCGCCTATTCGCGCCGCGCCAGCCGCGCTGAACTGCAGCGCGACATCGACCGCGTCTATGCGACCTTTCCGAAACTGCGGGAGCGTCGCAACCAGGCGGCCGCGACGTTGTCCGGCGGCGAGCAGCAGATGTGCGCCATCGGCCGTGGCCTGATGAGTGCGCCGCGGCTGTTGATGATCGACGAATTGTCGCTCGGCCTGTCGCCGCTGCTGGTCGAACAGCTTGTGGCAGCGCTGCGCCAGTTGAACAGCGAGGGCATGTCGATCCTGCTGGTCGAGCAGGATGTCACTACTGCGCTCGATCTCTGCCACCATGCCTACATCATGGATATGGGCCGCATCGTGCGCGCCGGGCAGGGCGCCGAACTGCTCGCCGATCCCATCATCCGCGACGCCTATCTCGGCGTTCTCGAAGACTGACCGTCATTCATCCAAGAGGCCACCATGATCGATACCGTCGAAGCTCCCAACAGCGGCTACCGCTATATGCCCGGCGTCTTCCAGTATTCCTGCGGCGTCGGCGCGCTGCCGGGCTTCGCGCTGGAGCGGGTGCGATTTTCGAAAGTCGTCCCGCTCAAGGAAGGTTTCGCGCGCATCGCCGAGATCATCAAAGCGGCCGGCCGCCCGCTGACGGCGTTTGCCGCGTGTGAATTGCGCTCGCCCGCGCCGTTCACCGAACAGGGCTTCGTCGACTTCAACGAGATCTACATCAGGACGCTGGAGGACTGGGGCATTATGAAGGATCGCGTCAATCCGATTGCCCGCAGCAATGTCTGTCCGAAGATCGATCCGCCGTCGGAGCCCGGCTTCCATGCCTTCACCTTCGCAACGGTGGCGGCCGACGCGCCGGCGTCCTTCGTCATTGCCGGCAGCGGCGAGGCCGCCGAGGGTAAGGGCGACTATCGCGACAACACGGTGCGGCTCGGCGATACCAGCCCGTCCGGCATGCTCGACAAGGCGAAATGGGTGCTCGACGAGATGGAGCGCCGCATGAGCGCCTTCTCCGGCACCTGGGAGCAAACCACCGGCGCCCAGCTTTACACCGTTCAGGACGTCTACGCGCTGCTGGAGAGCGAACTCGGCCGCCGCGGGGTGTTTCGCAACGGGCTGACCTGGCACTTCAACCGGCCGCCGGTGGAAGGTCTCGAATACGAGATGGATTGCCGCCGGGTGCACCGGGAACGTGTGGTCGAGGTCTGACACCGCGTCTTTCCCCATGACCTGCCGATCCAGCTCATGTAAAAGCCCTTCACATGAGCTGGCACAAAGACCGCCGCGGCGAGCGCGGCTATCATCACGGCAATCTGAAGGAAGCGCTGCTGCAGGCAGCGCTGGGCTTAATCGCGGAGAAGGGGCCGGCCGGCTTCACCTTTGCCGATGCAGCACGCACGGCCGGCGTCAGCGCCGCCGCGCCCTATCGGCATTTCCGCGACCGCGATGATTTGCTGGCCAATATCGCCCAGCGCGGTTTTGAGCAGTTCGAGCAGACCTTGGCGAAGGCATGGGACGAAGGCAGGCCGAATACGATTTCGGCCTTCGAGCGCCTCGGCAAAGCCTATCTGGCGTTTGCCCGCAACGAGCCGGCCTTCTATTCGGCGATGTTCGAGTCGGGGATCCCCGCTGATTCCAGCCCAGAACTGCTGGCCGCAGGCGAGCGCGCTTTCGGCGTGATCAGGGTTGCCGCCGAACGCCTCACAGCGCTGACGCCGCCGGGCGTGCCGCGGCCGCCAGCCTTGATGATGGCGCTGCATATCTGGTCGATGTCGCACGGCATCGCCTCGCTGTTCGGCCGCGGCGACGCCGCGCGGCGCAAGCTGCCGATGACGCCCGAAGACCTGCTGGAAGCCGGCGCGCTGATTTATTTGCGCGGCCTCGGCTTTCCGACCGACCAAAAGCCCCCCGAAAACGACAAAGCGTCAGTGCCGAAATCCGGCCCCTGGGGCGCGGCGCCCAAATAGTCGCAGGCCAACTCTCGATTATGTGAGCGGCAGGCCTTGCGCCCGCCTTGACAAAATCGGGCCGCAGTCTACGTATGTAAATGTTATTTACATTCACAAGCGGCGGGTGCCGCGATGGAGAGGAAGATGTCCGACACCGCAGATCTCAATCGCTGGGGCCGCCGCCCTTACGATGAGCGTGTGAGCTATGGCCTTCGTTCGCCATGGAGCATCGCGCTGGTTGTTCTTGGTTTCATCGTTTGGTGGCCGATTGGCCTCGCACTTCTCTTCTTCAAACTCGGGAGCAGAAACATGGGTTGCTGGGATCGCCAGGGTCGTTTCGAAAGCAAAATGCAGCGGATGCAGGACAAGATGGAGCGCATGCGCGGCCGGATGGAAAGCCGCGGTTTCGGCGGCTTCGGTTTCGGTGAGCCGACCTCCGGCAACCGTGCTTTTGACGAATATCGCGTCGAAACGCTGCGCCGCCTCGAGGAAGAACAGCACGAATTCAAGAACTTCCTGGAGCGCCTGCGTCACGCCAAGGACAAGGAAGAGTTCGACCAGTTCATGGCCCAGCATCGCCCGCGTCCGACCCCGCCGGCCGACAACAACGCGCCGCAGAGATGACGCTCAGCGAATCATACGAGCAGGGCGGTCTCGCCACCCCGCCACAAGAACCGCCCGCCTGTCCCCTCAGGCGGGCGTTTTCGTTTGCGGTCACACCATGGTCACGAACAAGCGAACGATGCTTCATTCTTCCACGATACAGGTGGTGGTAACGCAACATTAACCATAGCCGGGCTCTGGTAAGGCCTGCAGAAATGCGCGCGAAGCCCTTGTTTTGACATGTTGGCAGGGAATTTAGGCCCGGCCTCGGACGGGTCATCCATGCACTGAACAAGGACGTGCCCTGGCGCTATCGCGCCCGGTTCGGCGCGTGACTGCACGATCGATTGGCGGGATGCCGGTCGAAGGGGATTTTGCGTTGAGAGGATACCGCTAATGAATCCGGATGTCGCACAGTCAGCCATGCCGCTGGTGTCGACCGACGTGTCGCTGATCGCGCTGTTCCTGCAGGCGCACTGGATCGTCAAACTGGTGATGATGGGCCTGATCGGTTGCTCGGTCTGGGTCTGGGCCATCGCGATCGACAAGATGTTCCTGTATTCGCGAACCCGCCGCGCCATGGATCGCTTCGAGCAGGCGTTCTGGTCGGGGGAGTCCATCGAGGATCTCTATCGCGCACTCTCCGCCAAGCCGACACAGTCGATGGCGGCGTGTTTCGTCGCTGCCATGCGCGAATGGAAGCGCTCGTTCGAAAGTCAGGCGCGCTCCTTTACCGGGTTGCAGATGCGGATCGACAAGGTGATGAACGTTTCCATCGCCCGCGAGGTCGAGCGGCTCGAACGGCGCCTGTTGGTGCTGGCGACGGTCGGTTCTGCCGGCCCGTTCGTGGGCCTGTTCGGCACGGTCTGGGGCATCATGTCGAGCTTCCAGGCGATCGCGGCGTCGAAGAACACCTCGCTTGCGGTGGTCGCCCCGGGCATCGCGGAAGCGCTCTTCGCCACCGCCATCGGCCTTATCGCCGCCATCCCGGCGACCATTTTCTACAACAAATTTACGGCAGAAGTGAACCGTCAGGCCCAGCGCCTGGAAGGGTTTGCCGACGAGTTCTCGGCCATCCTGTCGCGTCAGATCGACGAGCGCGCGTGATGCCGAGCGAAACGAACTTTGTGATGAGCACCCGATCATGGGGATGAATGCAGCAGCGGGCGGTGGGGGCGGTGGCCGGCGGGGGCGCCGGCGCGCAGCCGTCATGGCCGAAATCAACGTCACGCCGATGGTCGACGTGATGCTGGTGCTGCTGATCATCTTCATGGTCTCGGCGCCGCTGATGACATCGACCATCGACATCGACCTGCCGATCGCCAGCGGCGGCAAATCGATGTCGCAGAACACGCCGCCGCTGACCGTCTCGGTGAAGCGGACCGGGGGCAACTGCAATTCCGCCGTCGAGACTTACGTCGGCGATGCCCTGGTACCGGCGAGCGAATTGGCGGCCAAAATCACCGCTATCCGATCGACGCGCACGGAAGCCGATAACACCGTGTTCCTTCGTGGCGACCGCGATGTCTGCTACACGGATATGATGAAATTGCTTGGCATGGTTCGCGCTGCCGGCTTCAAAGCCAACATAGTGATCCTGCCGGAGCAGGGATCGTAACGCGATGGCGCAGCGGTCATGAGCAGGATGAAAGAGATCATCGCCAGGGTCGATAAGACACTGATCGCGTCCGTGGTCCTGCATCTGCTCGTGTTCGGTTGGGGTCTGTTCACCTTCTCGTCGAAGGCGCTGGAAGTGATGCCGGAGGATTCCGTCGCCGTCGACGTGATCTCCGACGACCAATTGGCCAAAGCCATGGCCGGTGCCAAGACCGGCAAGAAGGACAATCCGAAGCCGAAGGTCGAGAAGATCGCGGAGGCCAAGCCGCCGGATGATGCGGTCGGCAAGATCGACGACAAGAAGGCGCCCGTCATCACCGAGGTGGCGCCGAAGGAACAGCCGAAGACCGAGGACAAGGCTGCAGCCGAGGCAGCAGCCAAGGCGGAAGCTGCAGCCAAGGCTGAAGCGGCTGCCAAGGCCGCCGCGGATGCCAAGGCGAAGGCGGAAGCCAAAGCCGCTGCGGCCGCTGAAGCCAAGGAGTTAGCCGAGGAAAAGGCCGAGGCCGACGCGAAAGCGCAGGCCGATGCAAAGGCCAAGGCCGAAGCTCAAGCCAAGGCGAAAGCTGAGGCCAAAGCCAAAGCCGAAGCAAAAGCCAAGGCGGACGCTGAAGCCAAGGCCAAAGCGGAAGCCAAGGCCAAAGCCGAGGAAGCCAAGCGGGCCGAACGTGTGTTCGATCAGTCGAAGATCGCCGCCCTGATCGACAAGCGCGATCCGACACGCAATTCGGCGACGGGCTCCGACCTCAATCCGAACGAAGCGCTGGGCTTGTCCAAAGGCAATGCTGCCAACAACGTCGCCACCTGGGGCGCGATGTTCAAGTCGCAGGTCGAGCGCTGCTGGAAGAAACCTTACGGCGGCGTCGAAGCGCAGTTCACCCAGGCGATCTTCAGCGTCAAGCTGAAGCGCGACGGCACGCTGGAAACCACGCCTGCAGCCGTCAGCAATCCGACCTCGCCGTATTTCCGCGTCTATCAGGAGAGTGCGCTGCGTGCCATCATCGAATGCCAGCCCTACAAGTTGCCGGCTGCGTTTTTCGAGGAGTGGAAGTTTTTCGAACCCGTTTTCACCGAACGCGCATCCTGAGCCGAACGTTCGGCCGCCGAGCATAGATCGAGCAAAGCTGTAACATGACCGACAAGAATGGATTGCCCTTGATGTTTTCCCGCCCGAGCCGTCGCCAGATCATCACCGGCATTGGATCGCTCGGCCTGCTCGCAGGCACCGGCGCCCGCACGGCGTTCGGCCAGGCTCGTGTGCAGATCACCGAAGGCAATGTCGCGCCGCTGCCGATCGCGATTCCGACCTTCAATGCGGGCACCGGCTCCGACAACGAGGTCAGCAACGGCGTCTCGCAGGAAGACCGTCAATGCGCAGGCGCTGGTGACCGGCCGCATGACGCGCCAGGGCGACGGCCGCTTGAAAGCCGAGTTCCGGCTGTGGGACGTCGCCACCGGACAGCAGTTGGCGGGTCAGCAGTATTTCACCTCGCCGGAATACTGGCGTCGCATCGCACACATCATTTCCGATCAGATCTATGAGCGTCTGACCGGCGAAAAGGGCTATTTCGACAGCCGTGTCGTCTTCGTCGACGAGACCGGTCCGAAGGAGCGGCGCATCAAGCGTCTGGCGCTGATGGATCAGGACGGTGCGAATGTACGCTATCTGACCCGCGGCGCAGATCTGGTGCTGACGCCGCGCTTCTCGCCATCGACGCAAGAAATCACCTATATGGAATTCGGGCAGGGCGATCCGCGCGTCTATTTGTTCAACATCGAAACCGGCCAGCGCGAGATCGTCGGCAATTTCCCGGGCATGTCGTTCTCACCGCGCTTCTCGCCGGATGGCCAGCGCGTGATCATGAGCCTGCAGCAAGGCGGCAATTCCAACCTGTTCGTGATGGACCTGCGCTCCAAATCCACCACG
>JAPLPC010000493.1 GCA_026400425.1 Hyphomicrobiales bacterium
CGGCCTTCGGCCGTGCCACCTTCTCCCACAAGGGGAGAAGGAAGAAAGAAACTAAGCCAGTTTCGTCGGTGACGTCCCGACTTCCGGCCCCGCCGGCTGATGCATGGCGGCGTGCGAGGGGTCGGCGATCCAGGGCTGCTGGTTGACCATCGGAATGCGCCAGCCGTTGCGGCCATCGCTGGCGAGGTGATCGAGCCGCGTCACCGAACAATTGTCGATGGTGAAAGCCAATCCGCGGTCCGGCTGGTCGTTCAGCGCCAGGCCGATCGCCGCCTTGATGGTGCCGCCATGGGCGACGGCGACGATGTCTCGGCCCGCATGTTCGGCCGTGATGCGATCGATGCCGCGGCGAACGCGGTGGTACAGATCCATGAAGCTTTCGCCATTCGGCGCCGGCTCGTCGATCGGCGCGAACCAGTGGCTGGCGACATTGACGGGCAGACCGGCAAAGAATTCCTGGCGGTTCATACCCTGCCAGTCGCCGAGGTGCTGTTCCGCGAATTCCGCTTCATGCGGCATCGCATCGGGTTTCGGAAAACCGGCCTCCCAGATCGCCGCCGCGGTCTGATGCGTGCGCTTCAGATTGCTCGACACCCACACCGCACCCCGCGGCAAAATCTTGCTGACCGCATTGAACACGACACGATCGCTGCAATCGCAATCCATGTCCTTCTGGCCGTAGATGTTGCCGCCGTCATTGCGCACCGGCGCATGACGCACCCACCACCATCGCGTCGCCGTGACACCTTGCGGAATGCTGTGCTGCGCCACGAATGGTTTTTCGGTGTTGGACATCGGACCCACCCTTCAATATCGTTTCACGTGTCGTACGTCAGCGCGCGCGACGCCTCAAGCGTCTTCGCGCACAAGACAACGTGACGCACGACGTTGAATTCCACATGGCGGCAGTCCGCTCAAGAATTAGACAGTGAACAGGGAGAAAACCATGGGCCGCCTTGCAGGCAAATCCGTCGTCATCACCGGTGCAGGCAGCGGCATCGGCCGCGCTGCGGCGAAATTGTTCGCCAAGGAAGGCGCCAAGCTGATCATCGTCGATCGCAGCGACAGCATTCATGAGACGGCGAAGCTCGTCAGTGATGCCGGCGGCACGGTGCAGGCCGTGAATGCCGATGCCGGATCCGAGAGCGACGTGAAGGCTTTCATCGACAAAGCCGTGGCCACTTACGAGCAATGGCAGGAAATCCTGCGCATCAATCTGATCGGGCCGTTCCTGGCCATCAAGCATGCGATGCCGCACATGATCAAACAGGGCCATGGCTCGATCGTGTTGACGGCGTCGGTGGCGGGCCTGAAGTCCGGCGCCTCCGGCCATCCTTATGCGTCATCCAAGGCCGGCGTCATCTCGCTGGTGCAGACCACCGCCTATTCCCTCTCAGGCACCGGCGTGCGCATCAATGCGGTGTGTCCTGGCCTGATCGAAACCGGCATGACCAAGCCGGTGTTCGATCGCGCCAAGCAGCGCGGCACCGAGGACAAGATCGGCCAGCTCAATCCCTTGAAGCGCGCCGGCCAGCCGCATGAACTCGCGGCGATGGGATTGTTCCTCGCCAGCGACGAAGCCTCCTACGTCAACGGCCAAGCGATCCCTGTCGATGGCGGCCTCACCGCGTCGATGCCGTATGCGGGCAAGCCGATCTGATCCGCGCATGAAAAATCCGCGCGCTTTGCAGCGCGCGGATCGATGCGATGACAGCGGACTGGATTACTCCGCCGCGGCCAGTTTCGTGTCCATGCCGATGCCCTTGGCGACGGCGGCGCCGAAATCCGGATGGATCTTGTACCAGTGCTTCAGCATCCGCTCCTGGATCGGGCGCGGATCGGCGATGCCCATCATCGGATTGGTCATCGAGCCGACGATATTCTCGACCAGATTTTCGCGGCCCTGCTTGTCGAGCACCTTCTCCCAGAACAGCCGCGGCTGGCCGTAGAAGTCCTCGTCATCGCACTTGTACTCGTAGCGCGCCGCGTCGCCGGAAATCCGCAGCGGCGGTTCGGTGACGGATGGATCGGGCACCGGGCCACCGAATGAATTCGGCTGATAGTCCACAGCGCCGCCGCCATTGCCGTCGACCACCATGGTGCCGTCGCGGTGATAGGTCGCGACGTTCTTGGCAGCCTTGGCCTGATTGACCGGGATCTGGTGATAGTTGGCGCCGCCGAGCCGATAGCGATGCGCGTCGGCATAAGACAGGATGCGGTTCTGCAGCACCTTGTCCGGCGAGAAGCCGATGCCGGGCACCATGTTGGACGGCTCGAAGCTCGCCTGCTCCACTTCGGCGAAATAGTTTTCGACGTTGCGGTTGAGCTCCATCACGCCGACTTCCTGCAGCGGATAATCGGCATGCGGCCACACTTTGGTGAGGTCGAACGGATGGATCTTGTAGGTGTCCGCCTCGGCTTCCGGCATCACCTGGATGAACATCGTCCATTTCGGGAAATCGCCCTTGTCGATGGCCTCGATGACGTCGCGGGTCGAGAAATCCGGATCGTCGCCGGTCATCTTGGCAGCGTCGGCATCGCTGAAGTTCTTGATGCCCTGCTGGGTCTTGAAGTGGAACTTGATCCAGTGCCGTTCGCCTTTGTCGTTCCAGAACGAATAGGTGTGCGAGCCGAATCCGTCCATGAAGCGCGCCGACACCGGCGTGCCGCGGTCGCTATACAGGAACATCACCTGATGCAGCGCTTCCGGCGACAGGCTCCAGTAATCCCAACGGCGCCAATGCGGCTTCAGATGCGTGCCGGGATCGCGCTTCTGGGTGCGGATGAAATCCGAGAATTTCAGGGGATCCCGGATGAAGAAGATCGGCGTGTTGTTGCCCACCAGATCCCAATTGCCGTCCTCGGTGTAGAACTTCATCGCAAAGCCGCGCGGATCGCGTGCGGTATCGGCCGACCCGGATTCACCGCCGACGGTGGAGAAGCGCGCGAACATCTCGGTCTTCTTGCCGACTTTCGAAAACAGCGACGCACAGCTGAGCTTCGAGATGTCCTGGGTCACCGTGAAGGTGCCATAGCCGCCATAGCCCTTAGCATGCACCACGCGCTCCGGCACGCGCTCGCGGTTGAAGTGAGCCATCTTCTCGATCAGATGGTAATCCTGCATCAGGATCGGCCCGCGCGAACCCGCGGTGACGGAATTCTGGTTGTTCTCGATGGGACGGCCGAACGCGGTCGTCATCGTCGATGGTTTTTTGGTGTCAGCCATGGCTGGGTCCTTCGGTTGGCAAGTCGTCGATAAACGTCGTTCGCGTCGTGGCAGCGCGCACGCTGCGAACCAGGACCGCGGTCGGCGATGGGGGGCATCAATTTCGCCGCGATGGCAGCGGCAATCGAGATCGACAACGCGCGATCGGGCTTTTGGTGCCATGGTCGACGCGCCGATCAGCACGATTTCGGTGGCGCGATTGTCGGCGACTCGAATGGCCGCCGCTCGTCGATCCGATTACAGCCCGTCCGGCGGGATGTGCGGCGACTGCATCGCCAGCAGACGGTTGCGCACCCGCTCGCGGTGGAACGCATAGAGGCCGGAGCCGACGATCACCGCGGCGCCCACGATCATCGCCGTGTCCGGCACGTCGCCGAAGATGAGATAGCCGAGCCCCATGGCCCATAGCAGCTGCGTGTAGCGAAACGGCGCCACGGCGGAGATTTCGCCGGCCCGCAGCGCGATGATCACGCATTGATAGCCGATCAGCACCAGCACGGCGGCGAGCAACAGCAAGCCCGTATTGTGGGTCGACATCGGCGTCCAGCCGCCGAGCGGCACGATCAGGCAACCGCCGACGATGGTGACCACGAAGGTCGTCAACAGCGTCACGAACACCGACGGAACGTCTTTCGGGATGCGGCTGGTGGCGAGATCCCGCACCACGCAGAACCCCACCGAGATCAAGGCCAGCACCGAATACTGGTTGAAGCCCTCAGCGCCCGGCCGCACCACGATCAGCACGCCGATGAAGCCCGCGATAATGGCGAGCCAGCGCCGCCAGCCCACCGGTTCGCCGAACATCAAGGCGGCCCCCAGCGTGATCGCCAGCGACAGCGACTGGAAGATCGCCGACGTGCTGGCCAGCGGCATGTGGGTGATGGACGCCAGAAACGTCGCCGTGCCGCCGATCTCGCCGCATACGCGCAGGGCCACCGGCAGCTTGAACAGCACGCTGATCGGCCGCAGCGCCTGCTGATACCAGGCCAGCGCGAATACCAGCACGATGGAGATCGCGCCGCGCACCAGCATGACCTGGCCGAAATTCATGTCCGCGGTGAGATATTTCGTGGTGGCGTCGTTCATGCTGAAGCCCGCCATGGCCACGGCCATCATCAGGCTTCCGCGAAGATTGGGTGAGAGAGGCAAGCTGTCCGCCGGAGTATGTGTAGCAAA
>JAPLPC010000316.1 GCA_026400425.1 Hyphomicrobiales bacterium
AATAGGTCGAGGGCGCCGAGGCCGGGGCCAGCACGGCGTCGAGCGGCGGCGGGCTGCGATCATGCCAGGGATGGCTGAGCACATAGCCGATCAGGCCATCATCGCCGCCGTCCAGCACCGCGCAGCCGGCGGCGTGCAGCGCGAGGCGATTGGCGAATACGGCATCGGTTTCCGGGAAATCCGGATGGATGGCATCGGCGAGCGCCGCAACCGCAGGGAGATCGGCAGCCGTCATCGCGCGCCATGCGGAAGACGGATCGAACGTGGCGTGCCCCATCGATCGGAAACTCCGGACAATGATGCCGAAGAGGTCACGCCGACGCGAAGCGCCTGCGTCCGACCCGCCCGGCCAATTCAGTTCTGCTTGTAGGGAGGCTGCGGGATGTTCTGATGCGCTGCCCGCAATGCGGCCGACCAACGTGACCGCAAATCGTGGAAATAGGGCTCACCGGCCTCGATGCGGTGATTGAGGTCGGCGTCGCAGACATCGGTGCGCACCACCAGCACGTCGATCGGCAGCCCGACGCCGATATTCGAACGCATGGTCGAGTCCATCGAGATCAGCCCTGTCTTCAGCGCCTCGTACAGTTCGACGTCGTAATGCATGGCGCGGTCGAGCACGGGCTTGCCGTATTTGTGCTCGCCGATCTGCAGATAGGGCGTATCCACCGTACATTCGATGAAATTGCCGGCGGGGTAGATCATGAACAACCGCATCTTGGCGCCGGCAATCTGGCCGCCAAACAGGAACGACACATCGAAGTTGATGTCCTCGGCCTCCAGCGCCTTGCCTTCGGTGATGCTGACATGCCGGATCGCGCGACCGATCCGCTTCGCCGCCTGGAACATGGTGGGGGCGCTCAGCAGCGTCTCGATCTCACCGGTCTCGGGATTCTCAAGACCCTCGCTCAGGGTCGAGATCACCGATTGGCTGATCGCCAAATTGCCGGCCGAAGCGATGGCCAGAATGCGGTCGCCGGGCTGATTGAAGATGTGCAGCTTGCGGAACGTGGAGACGTTGTCGAGCCCGGCATTGGTGCGCGTGTCCGCGATCATCACCAGGCCGTCCTTCACCAGTATTCCACAGCAGTAAGTCATCGCCAGCCTCTCGAACCTGCCTAGCGTCTTACGCGCCGATGGCCGGACGGGCAACCGTGGAAACCACCCGTTGAAAGGCCGCGGGCCTAACTTTGGAACTGCGATTGCGACTGGCCGCGTTCCAGTATCCGATCGACGCGGACCGACACGGTCAGCGTTTCTTTGCCGCCGCCATAACGCGTGCCGCGCACCGGTGCCGCGCCGAGATAATCGAGCCCGATGGCGATTCGGGCATGGGCGTCGGTGGTGCAGATGGCATTGGCGGGATCGAAACCGACCCAGCCGAGGCCTGGCACATAGGCTTCAGCCCAGGCATGGCCGGCCTCTTGTTCATTCGCACCGTCGGCGCGCCAGAAATGACCGGACACGAATCGGGCCGGTACCCCGGCCGTCCGGGCGCAAGCGATAAAAATATGGGCGTAGTCCTGGCAAACGCCCCGCTTCAATCCAAAAGCCTCGCTGGCTGCCGTGCCGCTGCTGGTCGGATCGGTATCGAAAGTCATGTGCGAATTGATGCCGAGCATCAGCGCATGCAGATAACCAAGCGTGTCGCTTTGGGCGGCGGGGGTCAACTCGCGGGCGAAAATCTCCATCCCCGGCGTCATGTCGGTGAGGGCGGTCGGACGCAAAAACAGGCTCGGCGGAAAGCGCTCGTCGGTGCCGCGTAGCACGCCGCCGGTGTCCTGGGTCTCGATCAGCCCTTCGACGCTGACCGTGAGATCGGACAGCGGCCCGTGGGTCAGCACATGCGTGACATTGCCGAACGCATCTTCGTGCCGGTCGAGGCGGGTATCGGTTGAGACGTCGATCTGCCAGTCGGCCACGTATTGGCTGTCATGGCTGCCGGGCGACATCCGTAGGATCTGGATCACGCCGGAAGCCGGTGGCTCATAGCGATAGGTGGTGGAGTGGGCAATTCGGAGGCGCATGATCAGATCAGATACTGTTTGCCGATGATTTCGCCGAGCCGACCGTTGTCGCTCAGAAACTCCTGAATGAACTCATGCAGGCCGCGCTGGAAGATATGATCGATATGGCTGTGTTCAAGCCGGTTCCGGATGCCGCGGGCGTGGCGCTGGGCAGCGCCCTGGCGGCCATAGGCGACGCCGATCTGGTCGAGATTGCGGACCAAATTGCCATAGCAGCTGGCCAGCGAGCGCGGCAGCGTGTCGTTGAGGATCAGTAGATCCGCGATCAGCCAGGGTTTTAGCGTCTCGCGATAGACCCAGTGATACGCTGTCAGCGCCGAGACCGAGCGCAGGATCGATGTCCATTGATAGTAATCGAGCGGGCCGCCGACATGTGCATCTTCAGGCAGCAGAAGGTGATACTTCACATCCAGGATGCGCGCGGTGTTGTCGGCGCGCTCCAAATGAAGGCCGAGGCGGGAGAACCAGTAGGCGTCGTTGCGCAGCATGGTGCGATAGGCAGAACCGTCGAACCGCAGCGAGGTTTCCTGCACGAAGCGGAGAAAACGCGCCAGCTGTTCGCGCGATTTGGTGCCGTTGCTCCACACCGACTGCAATTCGAGCCAGGCGCCGTTGATGGTATCCCACATCTCGCTGGTCAGCGCGGTGCGGACCGACCGCGCATTCAGCCGCGCGCCTTCGATACAATTGCGGATCGATGAGGGATTATGCGTCGCGAAAGCGAGATAATCGATCACGCTCTCTTCGTTGGCCACGGTGTTGCAGGTGTAGAAGCCATGGCTCACGCCGGCGGTGAGCAACGCCGAGTCCCACTCGTTGGTCTGGCCGACATAGGCACTCGGCAGCGCGGTGACGCGCAGCGTCGCCTCGATCGCGCGCGCAAGATATTCGGCACGTTCGATATAGCGGGCCAGCCAGTACAGATTTTCAGCGGTGCGCGACAGCATAGACTTACTCGGAAGCTTCGTGTCCCGGGCGCGCTGCGGCATCCTTATTGCCGCTGCACATAACCGGGACCGCACTAAAAACGGCGTTTGTGGCGGTCCCGGTTCTGCAAAGCATCGCTGCGTTTCGCTTGCGTTGCGTTGCGCCCGGGACAAGTTGTGAGGCCATCATCTCACTCATCCAAAATCCATGTATCCTTGGTGCCGCCGCCCTGGCTCGAATTCACCACCAGGGATCCTTCCTGCAGCGCCACGCGGGTGAGGCCGCCGGGGACG
>JAPLPC010000047.1 GCA_026400425.1 Hyphomicrobiales bacterium
GCCGGCCGCCTTCCATGTGCTGTCGGCACGCCGCCTCAAGCTGATCCGCAAGGACGCCTATATCGTCAACACCGCGCGCGGCGAGGTGATCGACGAGGAGACGCTGACCAAGCTGATCGAAACCGGCGACATTGCCGGTGCGGCGCTCGACGTGTTCGAGCATGAGCCGGCGGTGAATCCGAAACTGGTGCGCCTCGCCAAGGCCGGCAAAGTGGTGCTGCTGCCGCATATGGGCTCGGCCACCGTCGAGGGCCGCGTCGAGATGGGCGAAAAGGTGATCATCAACATCCGCGCCTTCCTGGACGCCCACAAGCCACCCGATCGCGTGCTCGCGAATATGATGTGAGCGTCGCTGCTGCCCCCACCCCGGCCCTCCCCCGCAAGCGGGAGCGGGAGCTACGGAGTGTCTGGCGATTTCCGGGATTCAGCGCGTACTCTATTTCGCCAAGCGCGCGCTCGACATGATGATCGCCCCCTCTCCCGCTTGCGGGGGAGGGCCGGGGTGGGGGAGCCCCGCGTGACGTCGAACTACTTCAGCCGAAACATCAGATACGCCGCCTTGCGCCCCTCGCGCGTGGCCTTCCGCCCGTAGCGGGTCATCGTGTAGTTCGGCCATGGCAGCCGCCAGTCGTCGGCGCGTTCGGCCAGCCAGACGAAGGCCGGCGAGCGGGTGACGTGCCACAGCGTCCAGGCGACGTAGCTCTCGATGTCGCAGACGAAACGGAATTCGCCCTGCGGCACCAGCACCCGCGTCATCTGCGCCAGCGTCGCGTCCTGTACGAAGCGGCGTTTCCAGTGGCGCTTCTTCGGCCACGGATCGGGATGGATCAGGTCGATGCGTGCCAATGACTGCGCGGGCGCCCAGTTCAGCAGCTCCGCGGCGTCGCCGGCGACGAGGCGGATATTGCGGATGTCCTGCGCCTCGATCTGCACCAGGATCTTGGCCATGCCGTTGATATAGGGCTCGCAGCCGATGAAGCCGATCTGCGGATGCGCCAGCGCCTCGGCCACCAGATGCTCGCCGCCGCCGAAGCCGATCTCGAGGCGCACCGCTTCGATGTCGCTGCCGAACAGCATGCGCAGATCGGCGGGGGCTGGTTGCGTGATGTCCACGGTGAGCGCCGGCAGCAATTCGGCCATCAGCCCTGCCTGATGGTCGCGCAGTTTGTGGCCCTTGCGGCGTCCGAAGAAGGAGCCGGTATAGCGCTTGGAATCGTCAGTGGTGTCGTCAGTCGTCATGGCGCGGTGATAGCGCCGAAAAGCGCATCGCGCCATCAGGACGATGACGAAATAGCGGTTGATTCAGCCCTGTTACGTCGCGGCGGTCACTTCGCGCGCTGCGATCTGCTCGACGAGATCGACGATGCTGCGGCGGAGCTTGGAGTCGGAGATCCGCGTGAAGGCGCGCGTCAGTGCGAGGCCTTCGGATGTCGCGAGAAAATCGGAGACGTAAGTCGGAGATGCCGCTTCGCTGAAACCATTGGCGGTCTCGATCGCGCCCGGGCCGCCTTCGAACAGGAACGAGACGGGCACCTGCAGGATTTCCGAAATCTGCTGCAGGCGGCTGGCGCCAACGCGATTGGTGCCCTTCTCGTATTTCTGCACTTGCTGGAATGTGAGGCCGAGCGCTTCGCCCAGTTTCTCCTGGCTCATGCCCAGCATAATACGGCGCATGCGCACACGGCTGCCGACATATTTGTCAACAGGATTGGGCGCTTTCGTCGACATCTCGCATACTCCTGGTCGCATGAGGGAGACGGAGCAGAGAAGACGTCCGTCGCAGATCGGCATCAGCGGAGAGCCGGCGGTATCCTAATAAACTATATAGCAGCGACGTAAATCTTCCTAAGAAGAAATAAGCGGCGGCGCGTGCCTAATTCCGGGACACTTGGGAAGTAAAACTAACAAAGCTAACAGCGAAAGCGTTTCATTCGAGACATAGCATCAATGGATGCAACGATCGAAGTGGTTTGCAGCACATAGAAAACAGCTGAGATACCAATTAGCTATGCGGCCGCATGCGGCGCCGCGCGACGAAGATGATTGCAAATGCGACGGCGATCGCTGCAGGAAGATCGCCGCTCCTGGCGTAGAATGTGGGCCGAATCGCCGCAGGCAGCCGCGAGTCGAGCACGCCTTCGATGCCGAGGCCCAACTCAGCGACGATGCGGCCGACGGGATCGACGACGGCAGAGATGCCGGTGTTCGCAGCGCGAACGAGCGGCAGGCCTTCCTCGATCGCGCGGGCGCGGCTTTGCTGCAGATGCTGATACGGCCCGGTCGAGATGCCGAACCAGCCGTCATTGGTGAGGTTGACGATCCAGCCCGGACGCTCGTTCTTGATGACGATGTCGTCAGGGAATACCGCCTCGTAGCAGATCAGCGGCAGCATCGGCGGCGCGCCGGGCACCTCCATCGGTTTGCGCCGCGACCCGGGAATGAAACCGCCATGCACCTTGGTGAGTTGCTGCAGGCCGATTTTTTCGAGCAGATTCTGGAACGGCAGATATTCGCCGAACGGCACCAGATGCAGTTTGTCATAGGCCGACAGAAAGGTGCCGTCGTGATCGATCACGAAGATCGAATTATAGGCGCGGGTGACGCGGGTGCCCGCCGGCTGATCGGGCGGACGCACCGCGCCGGTGATGAGCACGGTGCCTTTCGGCAATAGATCGGCGATCTGCGCCATCGCATCGGGCTCGCGCGACAGAAAGAACGGGAAGGCCGACTCCGGCCAGATCAGCACATTGGCCGAACCGACGCCGCTGTTCTCGGGCCCGGTCGAACGATCGGACAGCGCCAGATACTTGCTCATCACATCCGCCTTGGCGGAATAGTTGAAGCGTTTGTCCTGCGAGATCGCCGGCTGCATGATGCGCAGCTTCACATTGGCGACATATTGCGTCGGCGTCTGCGCGAGGCGAATGACGCCGTAGCCACCCATCACGATCAGCAGCGACACGGCGATCACGGCCGCCAGCCAGGGCCGCTGGGTTCGCGATGGGCTGTCGATCAGTGTCGCGGGCGCTGCAAACACCGCCACCGCCACGAAGGTCATGCCCCACAAGCC
>JAPLPC010000158.1 GCA_026400425.1 Hyphomicrobiales bacterium
CGCGATCCTCGATGCCGGCGGCGATGCTCTCGACGCGGCCGGTCAGGTCCTTGCTGTCACCCATCAGGCGGATGCGGACGGGATCACCGGGGTGAATGCGCGCAAGTTTGGTTTCCTCGAAATAGCCATCGACGCGCAGGCTCGACGTATCGACCAGCGCCATCACGCCCTTGCCGGCGCTGACATAGGTGCCCGGCCGCAGATCCATGTTGGAGATCCGGCCGGATACCGGCGCGCGAATTTCGCTGCGATCGAGATTGAGCTGAGCGATGCCGCGATCGGCGACGGCTTGATCATAGGACGCCTGCGCCAGCAGTTGCGTGGCGACCACCTGCTCCTTTTTCTGCTGTGACACGGCGGCGGTCGTCAGATCGTTGTAACGCTTCAGATCGAGATCGGCCTGCTCCAGCGTCGCCTTGCGGCCGGCCACGACGGCGTCCGCCTGCTGCAGCGCCAGCGCAAAGCGCGCGCGGTCGATCCGCAACAGCACATCGCCGCGCTGAACGGCCTGATTGTCCTTGACCAGAATTTCGGTCGCGAAGCCGGAGACGTCCGGCGCCACGGTGACGACATCGGCGCGGACGCGGCCATCGCGCGTCCATGGCGCATCCATGTAATAGGCCCACAGATAGCGCCCGACGACGAGCGCGGCGACCACCGCCAATGCGGTGAGAGCAAAGCGGCGGATCAAAGTTGCAATGGTCTTCATGACAGCAATCCAGACGACAGATAAATGACGCCGCCGAGCAGGCAGACGTAAAGGGCAAGATCGAACAGCGCGCGATGCCAGACGAAGCGATAGACGCCGGCGCGTTCCAGCATCGGCCGCAGTATCGCTCCGATGGCATAGGTAATGACCAGCCACAACATCAGCGACGGCAGCAGTACGCCGAACAGATCGATCTGATATTTCATGCGGCAACACTCCCAAGGCTTGGGGCGATTTCGGGCCGATAGTCGGCGTCATCCGGGAACAGACCGCGGCGGATACCGACCAGACCGATCAGCGCGTCGGTGCGGCCACCGCCGGTCTCGTCGACAGTGGCGGCCATGGCCTGGTCGATCCGCTGCAGCAAAGCCTGCGGCATCGCCGATCCATCGTGCTTACGGAAACACAGCGCCAGTTCGTCGAGCATCGCATCGATCGCATTCAGCGTTCGCGGCAGCAGATGACGTCGGGCACGACGCAGATCGACAATGTTGAGACCGACGCGGAGTTCGCGCAGATTGTCGATCTTTCGCAGTTCGGAGTCCTTCAATGCGAGCAAGCGCGGCGCAAGCGTGCCGATCCGGTTGAGCATGACGCCCGCGAACACCGCGCGGTCACGCTGGCCGCGACGCTCGGCGGCTTCCGCAATGGCGATCCAGCCGCGGCGCATCATCCGGCGCACGCTCCATTCCGAGCCGACCGAGCGGATCAAGCGGATGGAAATAACGGACAGTTCCGTGCCGACGAAGAAGGCGAGGCTGGAATTGGCGAAACTGGCGAAGTCGGCCTTGTAGGTTTCCTGCAACGCCATCATCGTCGCCGTATTGGCGGCGAGCAGCATGCCGATGAAGAAAGTCGCAGGCCGTGCGATCAGATAACCGAACACGAGGAAAGCCGGTGCCAGCACGGCGACGAGCACCTCGACATGGCTGATGGCCGGCAGGATCGCAAACAGATAGGTCGCGATGATGATCATGGCCACCAGCGTCCATTTGGCGAAGCCGCGCAGGCCCACCGACGGATCGTCCGTATTCGCATAGAACGAACAACCGATCGCCGCCATCATCGGCGCCGTCGCACCGTCGGTCCATCCGGTCAGGATCCAGAATGCACAGCACACCAGGATCGTGACGAAGGCGCCGGCGGCCGACCACAGCGCCATGCCGGGATCACGGTAGCGCGCCGGCGCGACACCGGCTTCGGGCTGGAACACCAGCCGGGCGCCGGCCGGATGCGGCAATCGGCGGAGATATCGACCAGCTCGCGCAGGCGCGTCAGAAGGCTGGCGACGATGATGTCGGTCCATGGCGACGACGCCGTCAGCGCCGGACGTTGCGCGGCAATCCGCTCGCGCAGCCGTTCGGCCGGCTCGCGATCGAGATCGTCCTTGCCGATCCATTGCGCGACGTCGTCGAGCAGCGCGATCAGGTGCGGATGCCGGCTGAGCGGGTCCTTGCCGAGGGCGTCGATGCGATCGCCGAGCGACGACAATGTCGGCAGCAGCATCAGCATCCGCAGCCGCAGAGCGCGCAGCCAGTGGGTGGTTTCGCGCGGCGCACTGCGATCGAAGGCGAGATGGTCGGCGAGACCGTCGAGCTCGACGGCATCGGCTGCCAGTTTCAATCTGCCGTCGCGTACCTTCGTCCCCGCGCCGCGGCCGGCCAGAACGTCCTGGCTGAGTTGTCGTGCCAGAGCGAGCCAGCCATCGACGCGCGCGGCGACGGCCGGGCCGACGCTGCGCGGCAGCAGCACCGTCGAGACCACGGTCGCGCAGAGAATTCCGACGATGATCTCCTGGCTGCGCGCCACGGCGGTGTCGAAGATGGCGGCGGGCTCCGACACCGAGGGAAAGGCGATCAGCGCGCAGGTGTAACCGGCGAGCATGAACATGTAGCTGCGCGGCGTCCGGTCCAGGAGCGACACATATAGGCAAAGTCCGACCCATGCTGCGATCGTGAGGCTGAGCAGTTCGGGCGAATTCACCAACGCCGGTACGAAGACGATGCTCGCTGTGGCGCCGACCAGCGTGCCGATGACACGATACAGCGCCTTGGAGCGGGTGGCGCCGGCCAGCGGTTGCGAGGTGATATAGACGGTGGCCAGCGCCCAATACGGTCGCGGCAAGTCCGCCGCAAAGCCGATAAGCAGCGCGGCCATCGCGGCAATGAACGTCTTGACGGAAAAGATGATGTCGGCGTGACGCTCAAGGAAAGGCAGGCGTTCGGTAACGGCGCTCATGGCTCGGCGTCCGATTTGAGCGCTGCATCATACAGACGATGCGCCGATTGCTCGATGCGCCCAAGAACGTCGAAGGCGACGGCCAGTTCCTCCGGAGAAATGCCGGCGGTCAGTTCGGCGCGGGTTCGCGTCATCACGCGCCTGATCTGCTCGGCCTTCGCGTGTCCGAGTACCGTCAGATGCAGGACTTTGGCGCGGCGATCAGTCGGATCCTCGCGGCGTTCGACCAGGCCTTCGGCGGCTAACAGATCGATCAAGCGGACGACCGACGGCCCTTCCAGGCCCATCTCGTCCGCCAACACGCCCTGTCGCACATTTTCTCGGCCACCGCGCGACAGGATCAGCAGCGGATGCGCCGTCGCTTCGGACAATCCATGCGCCGCCAGGGTCTGATCTGCCTTGCGGCGCCAGATCCTGGCCAGGCGCGCGACCAGCAGACCGAGTTCGGACTGTATATGTGCAGAGCTGAGCGGCATGCGAATTAGATAGGATACTATCGATTAGGCTGCAATCGATCCGGCGCATCCCAATGATCACGCTGTGGTGAGGCTGCCTGATAACGCAAAACGGCCCCGCATGCGGGGCCGTAGAAAAACGCGATCCCGGATGGCGCTTCAGTCGGTCGATTTGCGCAGTTCCATCGGCTCGGCTTTGGC
Organism: Hyphomicrobiales bacterium; assembly: GCA_026400425.1. GTDB lineage: Bacteria > Pseudomonadota > Alphaproteobacteria > Rhizobiales > Xanthobacteraceae > Tardiphaga. The sequence goes on from JAPLPC010000158.1 coordinate 3,604, forward strand.
CGGCTCGGACTTCACGGCTCCGGTGGAAACTGGATCGAGCTTGCTGCTTTCGACGCGCGGGGTGGACACCCGGGCGACCGTCTCGCCGGCCGATGCATCGGCCGAGCGGGTGCGCGCGGTGCGCGGATGCGACAGCGAACGGGCCATCAGCATCTGGCCGCGGCCCTGATGGCGGAAATCGCAATAGCCGGTGAAACCGAGCACGGTGACCGAGCCGCGGAAGCTGCGCTCGTCCTTCTTTTCCAGATCGAAGCACGGCTCGAACGGCATGCCCTTCAGAGAAGCGCAGATGTTCTGGCCGCGAACCTGCAGCGTGTTACCGGGCACACGCATATTGCGTGCAGCCGCAGTGCCGGAGAACTGCACGGCGCCGGCGGCACCGCCGTCATCGAACACGCGGCCGGCACCGCGGGTGCCGTCGTTACAAGCGAATGCGAAAACTTTGCCGGCGACGAATTTGCGTGCCTCGTCGGCATTCATCTTTTGGCCGGCCAATGCCGGTGCAGCCATCGTCGTGGCAAGCACCGCCCCCAACACATAACGCGCAACCATAGGATACTCCGAACAACCGAGCGCGGATGGTCACGAGACGTGACCGAGGTCACCGTGTGTGACCGCTAGATGTCTTTACCCGCTGCTTACCATATCAACTGCGGCAACAATGGAGCAGGATGGTTGGTAAAGTCTGAACGTGGTTTAGCCGATCTTTACCACGATTCGCTCACCAAGCCGCCCGGCCGTCAAGCGGCCGCCCCGTCCGCGGGCGCGACAAGCGATATTTCATGAGTGATTTCAGATAGTTTTACCACATTTAGCGCCATGGGCAATGGCGCACCGGCAACTTCAGCCAGCGCGATCCAGCGCATCACTGAATCGATGCCGAGAAGACACACGCCGCGCAAAACGCGCGGGCGCGATCTACCCGGCCGCTCCATCCCGTCGGCCAGACCGCAGACGGCGCCGCGATATCTGGTCATGACAAAGAGATCCGCGAGCTTGGGCGAACCGACGCTGTCGATACCGCCGGCCAGAAGCTTTGCAGTCCTGCCCGGCCGATACGATATGGGATGCGATCAGGCCGCAAGCTTTCGGACCGCCGCGACATTTGCGATCGTCGCAGCGCAAGCACTGGCCGCCTCGGTGCCCTTGACGACGAAATGCTCGCGGAAGAATCGCAGATGCTCGGCGTGCTCGTGAAAATGCTGCGGCGTCAGAACCGCCGAGAGCACCGGCACATCGCTATCGAGCTGCACCCGCATCAAACCGTTGATGACGGCTTCGCAGACGAATTCGTGGCGATAGATGCCGCCATCGACAACGAGCGCCGCGGCGACGATGGCCGCATAGCGCCCGGTGCGCGCCAGCAATTTCGCCTGCAAAGGGATCTCGAAGGCACCGGGCACCTCAAAGAAATCGACGTGATTGTCGCTCACGCCGCGTCGTGCGAGTTCGGCGACAAAGCCGAGCCGACATTGATCGACGATGTCCTTGTGCCAGCACGCCTGAATGAAAGCGACGCGTCCGGCGAATGGCGGGAGTTCGTGAGGGAGTGAAGTTCTGAGTGTTGTCACAGGCTGATTCATGGATGTCCTCAAAGGTTGAGACCAGAATCAGGACGTACGGTCACACGCCGAGCCTCCGCTCAAAGCGGATTCCCTGCGCATACCCGTTCTCTTTCATCCGGACTATGACCGTCGGCTCCGGCATCGCACCGGATCTGCTGACCCTGACGGCATGACCATCAGGCGCTCGCGGGCTCCCGAGCTCACGCTCGATTACCGCCGGTGGGGATTCTCACCCCGCCCTGAGAACGAAAGGCCGCCCCGATCGGAGCGGCCAGTGATGATTGTCATCGCGAGCGATCAGCGTGTCAACGCCGTCCGGCCATCACGCCGGCTGCGCAATGGCGCGCTCGACCGGCTTTTCCACGATCGGCAGATTGATCAGCGCCGACAGCACGCCGAACAGCACCGACAGCCACCACACCGGCGCGTAGGAGCCGAACGTGTCGAACACGATGCCGCCCAGCCATGCACCCAGGAATCCGCCGACCTGATGGCTGAAGAAGGCGAAACCGTACAGCGTCGCCAGCCAGCGGGTGCCGAACATCAGCGCCACCAGGCTCGATGTCGGCGGCACGGTGGAGAGCCAGGCCAGACCGCTGATGGCGCCGAAAACCAGCGCCGAGGTGGTCGTCAGCGGCAGCGTGATGAAGGCCACCGTGGCCAGCGCGCGGGTGAGATAGATGAAGGAGAGGATGTAACGCTTCGGCAGCTTGCCCTGCACATAGCCGACCGTGAGCGAGCCGATGATGTTGAACAGGCCGATGATGGCGATGACCCAGCCGCCGACCGATGCGGGCAGCCCACGATCGATCAGATAGGCCGGCAGATGCATGGTGATGAAAGCAAGCTGGAAGCCGCAGGTGAAGAAGCCGACGACCAGCAGCACATAGGAGCGATGGCCGAAGGCTTCGACCAGTGCACTCTTGAACGACTGTTCGGGCACTGGTGCAGCCGCGCCGGCCGCGGCGGATTTCGGCGTCGCCAGCACGAAAGCCAGCGGCAACACCAGCAGCATCATGAGGCCGAATGTCGTCAGCGTGGTTTGCCAGCCGGTGTTGTCGATCATCGCCACTGTGAACGGCGCGAAGATGAACTGGCCGAACGAGCCGGCAGCCGTGCCGGCGCCGAGGGCGATGCCGCGCCATTCCGGCGGCATCAGCTTGCCGAAGGCCGACAGCACCAGGTTGAACGAACAGCCCGACAGGCCGAAGCCGATCAACAAGCCGGCGGTTAGATTGAGTTCGAGCGGCGTCGAGGAATAACGCATGAGCAGCAGGCCGGCGGCATACATCAACGCGCCGATGCAGAGCACGCGGACGCTGCCGAACTTGTCGGCGACGGCGCCTGCAAAAGGTTGGCCGATGCCCCAGAGCAGATTCTGCACGGCAAAAGCCAGCGCGAACACGTCGCGGCCCCAGCCGAATTCCTGGCTGAACGGCTGCACGAAAAAGCCGACGCTGGAGCGCGGGCCGAAAGTGAGCATGCCGATCAACGATCCGCAGATCACGATCACCAGCGGCGTACGCCAGCCGAGTTTTGGTCGCGCGATGCTGTCGATGGCCGCCATGACGTATCCTCCGCCTCATATTGAGGTTCCGCAGAGATAAATGCAATCGCATGAAAAACCAATGGGCGATTGGAGGACGGTGACGCGGAGCAGGAATGCGGGGAGCCACAAACTTCCGGTCTGTCATCG
>JAPLPC010000561.1 GCA_026400425.1 Hyphomicrobiales bacterium
ATTTCACGATCTGATGCACGCGCTCGAATCCGACATAGGCGATGCCGTCTTCCAGTGCGAGAGATTCGGAATCGTACCAGCCGCGTGCTTCCAGCGGCTTGCCGTCGCTGCCGAGGATCGGCGCGGCTTCAACATCGACCAGACCCGTCATGACGGTCTCGCCATAGGTGATTTTGCCGGTGAACCATAGGCCTTTGTCGCTCAACGCGACCAGGCGTTCCCCCTTGTCGTCGAGCCGCAGGGCCGAGATGCCGCCGAAGTCGCGATAGCTTGAGGTGAGAACGAGGCCGCTGCGATAATGCAGCGAACCAAACCGGGTCTGCGAGACATCGCGCGCATCGAAGGCCGGCAGCGGGCGCGCATCGACGGTGATCTTGTCGACGGCCGCTTTCGCAGAGGCAGGTGCCGGAACGGGGACGCTTTGCGCATAGGCGATCGCAGGCATCGCCGCGGTGGCGGCCAGCGAAGCGAGCATGGAGCGGCGGGTGAGATCGGCCAATGAGATAGACCTGTTGAGGCGGACTGTAGGGTGGGCAAAGCGAAAGCGTGCCCACCAATTGCGTGCCTAGCAGAAGATGGTGGGCACGGCGCTGCGCGCCTTTGCCCACCCTACAGGTTCAATTCGCTTTCCGACGACGACCATGGCTCGGCGCAGGACCGTTCGTCTCGCTGAACAGTTCCGCGAGCTTCTCGGTGATGGCGCCGCCGAGTTCTTCGGCATCGACGATGGTCACCGCGCGGCGATAATAGCGGGTGACGTCGTGACCGATACCGATGGCGATCAGTTCCACCGGCGAGCGGGTCTCGATCTCCTCGATGATGTGGCGCAGATGGCGCTCCAGATAGTTACCGTGATGGACCGACAGCGTGGAGTCATCGACCGGCGCGCCATCGGAGATCATCATCAGGATCTTGCGCTGCTCGGGGCGACCCAAGAGGCGCTTATGCGCCCAGTCGAGCGCCTCGCCGTCGATGTTCTCCTTCAAGAGCCCCTCGCGCATCATCAGGCCGAGATTCTTGCGCGCCCGGCGCCACGGAGCGTCGGCGGACTTGTAGATGATGTGACGCAGATCGTTGAGACGGCCGGGATTGGCCGGCTTGCCGGCCGCCAGCCACGCCTCGCGCGACTGCCCGCCCTTCCAGGCCCGCGTGGTGAAGCCGAGGATCTCGACCTTGACGCCGCAGCGCTCCAGCGTGCGCGCGAGGATGTCGGCGCAGGTGGCGGCCACCGTGATCGGCCGGCCGCGCATCGAGCCGGAATTGTCCAGCAGCAGCGTCACCACCGTATCGCGGAAGGTGGCTTCCTTCTCGTGCATGAAGGACAGCGGCGAGAACGGATCGGTGACCACGCGCGACAGCCGCGCGGGATCGAGAATGCCTTCTTCGAGATCGAAGTCCCAGGCACGATTCTGCTGCGCCATCAATTTGCGCTGCAGCCGGTTGGCGAGGCGCGCGACGACGCCCTGCAGATGCGCGAGCTGCTTGTCGAGATAGGCGCGCAGGCGCTCCAGCTCGTCGTGATCGCACAGATCCTCGGCGGCGATGATCTCGTCGTTCTTGGGCGCGAAGGCGTGATATTCGGGCCCGAGACGCTCGTTCTGGCCGCGTGAGTTCGGCCGCGTGGCTTCGCCGGGCGTATCTTCGTCGCCCATCTCGCCGTCTTCGTCGAACGTATCCGACGCCGAGGCCTGCGCACTCTCCATGGCGCTGTCGGACATCTCGTCCGACGACTGTTGCGCCTGGTCCGCACTCATTTCCTGGGCGGCGTCGCTTTCCGGCGACCCTTCGGCGCCGTTCTGATCGTTCTCGCCCTGGCGCTCGTCGTCTTCGCTCTGCTCGTCATCGGGCTGCGCGTCGCGGTCCTCGCCGAGATCGAGATCCGACAGCAGGCCGTGCAGTACGTCGCCGAATTTGGCCTGGTTCTCGGTGAAGCTTTCGAGCTCGTCGAGACGCGTGCCGATCTTGTCTTCGAGCACCGGGCGCCAGAGATCGACCACCTTCTTGGCCGCCGCCGGCGGTGGCAGCCCGGTGAGACGTTCGCGCACCAGCATGGCCAGCGCATCGGCGAGCGGCGCGTCGGCGCGGTCGGTGATCTCATCGAACTTGCCGCGGTGGAAGTGATCTTCCAGCATGGCGCCGAGATTCTTGGCGACGCCGGCCATGCGGCGCGAGCCGATCGCCTCGACACGGGCCTGCTCCACCGCCTCGAACACCGAGCGCGCCTGCGGATTGCCGGGCATCAGCTTGCGATGCACTTTCGGATCGTGACAAGCGAGTTTTAGCGCGATCGAATCCGCGTGGCCGCGCACGATGGCTGCATCGCGCTTGCTGAGTTTACGCGCCGGTTCGGGCAACCGCGCCTTGCCGGGCGCCAGACCCGGCTTTTCGGCGGCGAAGCTGACTTCGAGTTCCGGCGTCTTGGCGATCGCGCGCAATGCGGAGGCGACCGAACGCTTGAACGGCTCGGTCGGCGCTTCCTTGGCACCGGTGCGGTATTGTTTGGTTGGGGTGGTGCTCATCACGGCCTTTTCGCGGATCGTCCCCGCGGCGACGGAGACGATTCATGCAATGCAGAGGCAGCTGCCCCTTCGCGCGAAGGGGCAGTGATCGAGATTAGGTCAGCGCCACGTTCACCGAGCTTTCCGGCAGCTCGGCATTGAAACAGCGCTGATAGAATTCGGCGACCAGCGGACGCTCGAGTTCGTCGCACTTGTTCAGGAACGTGACGCGGAAGGCGAAGCCGATATCGGCGAAGATGTCGGCGTTCTCGGCCCAGGTGATCACCGTACGCGGGCTCATCACCGTGGACAGATCGCCATTGGCGAAGGCGTTACGCGTGAGATCGGCGAGGCGCACCATCTTGTTGACGATGTCACGGCCCTCGGTGGTCTGATAGTGCTTGGCCTTGGCCAGCACGATCTCGACCTCCTCGTCATGGGCGAGATAGTTCAGCGTGGTGACGATCGACCAGCGGTCCATCTGGCCCTGGTTGATCTGCTGGGTGCCGTGATAGAGGCCCGAAGTATCGCCCAGACCAATGGTGTTGGTGGTCGCGAACAGCCGGAAGGCCGGGTGCGGGGTGATGACGCGGTTCTGGTCGAGCAGCGTCAGGCGACCCTGCGTTTCGAGCACG
>JAPLPC010000410.1 GCA_026400425.1 Hyphomicrobiales bacterium
AACGACACTGGATCGGCGCCTACGTGACCGGCCCGGTCACCGGCACGATCAACGTCAACCACGCCCAGCCGCAACCGCTCGGCGCCACCTTCCGCGCGGTCGGCCTGCCGATGCGAAACGAAGTCGGCACCATTCTGGTCGGTTTCGACGCTCTCTACCTGGCGCAGACCGGCGGCCCGACCAACAACACGCTCGGCATGAGCGACCGCATCGAAGTCCGCATCGACCCTGCATCAAACGGCCTGCTCAACACCGGCACGATGCAGAACATCAACAGCGCGCGCGTCCTCAGCGGTGAAGCCGCCGCCCAGTTCGGCAGCTTCATGGCTCAAGGCGAATACTTCGATTTCGCAGTACAGCGCACGAACGGTCTCGGAGACCTCGGCTTCAACGGCTACTACGGCCAGGCGAGCTACGTTCTCACCGGCGAGCAGCACAAATACAGCGAAACGTCGGGCTCGTTCGGCGGCATCAATCCCAAGCATCCGGTCAACTTCGCGATCGGCGACTACGGCGCATGGGAGCTCGCGGTCCGCTACAGCTATGCGAACCTCAACGATCTCAACATCCGCGGCGGCGAAATGAAAAGCACCACCGTTGGCCTGAACTGGTACGTGAACCAGAACATGCGATTCATGTTCAATTGGATCAACGGCACCGTCGATAAGACGAGTTCCGCGGGCCTAGACACCGGCGCCGGATACAACGTCTTCGCAATGCGTACGCAGGTCGCCTTCTGAAACATCAAAGGGCGCCGCGACATCGGCGCCCTTCTCACTTTTTCCGGATACACTGGATGAGCCATAGCATTCCCGCCAAGAAAGGTCGGCAAGAACGTCCGGTCATGCCGTCGGCTCCGAACGACCACAGCTCAGGCCTCGGCCAGACGATCGTTCGCAAGTCGTACCGATACAGGATCTACCCCGACCCGGCGCAGAAGGAATTCTTCGATCGCACGATCGGATGCTGTCGGCTGCTATACAACCTCTGCCTCGACCAGAAGAAGCTCGAGCTCGAACGAAGCAGCCCAAGGAAGCTATTCGCATTCGATCAGATCAACGAGCTGCCACAGTTGAAGCGGGACTTCCCGTTCTTCAAGGACGCCCCCGCCAACGCCCTGCAGCAGGTTGTCCTCGATCTCCATCGGGGGTTCTCGAACTTTTTCGCGGGACGTGCCCGCTTTCCCAAATTTCGTTCGAAAGGCCGACACAACTCGTTCCGGCATCCGGATCCCAAGCACGTCAAGATCGAGAAAGACCGCATCTTCATGCCGAAGTCCGGATGGACCCGGCTGGTGATGCACCGGCCGATAGTCGGAGCGATCAGAAACCTAACCGTCAGTACGGTCGCCGGCGACTGGTTCGTTTCGATCCAGGTCGAACAGGATATCGTCGTCGTCACAAGCGACAACGGCAACGCCATCGGCATCGACCTTGCAGGTCCGCGGCCCGTCTTGTCCGATGGTCGATCGCTCCATCTACCGGAAGTTTCGCAGGAAGAGCGACGCCGGATCGCGACGATGCAGCGCACGTTGGCGCACCGGACCCCGGGGTCTCGCAACCGACAGAAAGCCAACATGCGACTCGCCCGGATGCAGGCCAAACTCGCCAGGCGCCGAAAGGACGCGCTTCACAAGGCTACCACGACGATCGTCAAAAACCACGCCGTCGTCGTGATAGCTGATCTGAAGATTATTCGGACGGACGAAGCCCAGTCTCCGGAGGTTGCACCCTTACGCGCCGTGCGACCGCATATCGGCGAACACCGGAAGATTCTGGACGTCTCACCTCGAATGATGCGCGACATGCTTGAGTACAAGGCGCCATTGTACGGATGCCGGATGGTGGTCGTAGATCCTCCTGCTTCCGGCGAGCCTGAAGGTGGCGACGAAAATGCGAATGCCAAGAGAATCTTGGAAGATGGGATCGCCTCAACCGGAGGGCTTCCGGGGATGGCCTGTGAATCGAGCCGCTCCGCCGGCCGGAAGCAGGAAAAGACGTCTGCGAGGACGGCGGCCGGGTCACGAGACCCGGGTAGCCACGTTTAACTGGATCATGAGGGATGCGCGGCCCTTCCGGGAACGCTGCCTTCACCGTATCCCGGACACGCTTGTACTTCTGCATGGGACAGATGGAGGTCCAATCGGGCAACTGAAGTCCTTCGAGCCGGTCCCCGACCATACATTGGGCCGGCGCCTGCATATGGCTGACCTTGCCCTCAACAAGGCGTGGCGATGGCGGCGGCAGCCGCGGCCGCCGTGAGGTGCGGGAAATCGACAGTGCGCTGACCGAGAGTTGTCGATGCGTCCGGATGGGAGGTCGTAGACGAACCCAGCTATGATCCTTCATCGAGACCTTACGTGTAGAGCCAGCAAGCGCCTCACGTCTCTTTTCCGTCCTTCAAGCAACCATGCGCCGTCATCGGAGTTTTAGGAGTCCCAACAAAACAGGGAGTTCAAGATGGTCCATACAACGAAAATCACAGAGCACATGGACGTCATCTCGAAGGTCGTCGGCAAGGTCGACCACTTGGATGGTCCCGACAAGATCAAGCTCACCAAAGCAAGCTCGCCGGACGGCCAACATCACCATTTCATCCCGACGGATTGGATCGACCACATCGACGAGCACGTTCATCTGAACAAGCCGGGCGACGACGTCACCGCGCACTGGCAGCACGAGAAGTCTTAACGAACTTGGAGGGAGGAGGAGCGGTCTGTCGTGACCGCGCCTCCTCCCTCTTACTCGGGACAAGATCCATGTCCGGCAGTGTCCCCCATTAGCCGCAATCTCCCGGAAAGCGTCCCAGAACTCATCTTCAAGAGTGTCGTTGGTCTTCCTTTTCTGAAATGCGGTCGACCGCCGCTTCAGTTGCCCAGCGCTTCGTCTCCCTACCGCCAGCTGTAGCGCCCTTACCGCTGCATCACTGCGCCGGTCGCTCCGCGCAGAAGCTCCTCGTTCTCGGCAAGTTGGATCCATGACAACGCGCTCTGGAGCGCGCGCATCGCGTCTTCCTCGTTGCCCTCCGACTGAAAAGCCTCCGCTATCCGTGCAAATTCCGCCCCTCGCCTACGGTACCGAACCGATAGTGGCGTTATGAACGTCCGACGATCCATTTCACCCTCCATTCGACGGAGCAGCCTGTGAACCCTGCTCCGCCGCCGCAGTCAGCGCGCGGTTATCCTGAGTAGCCGCAGCGCGTTCATCGTGACGAGCACTGTCGCGCCCGTGTCGGCCAGGATCGCGGGCCAAAGACCGGTGATCCCGGCCACCGTCGTGACCAGGAAGAACGCCTTCAACCCGAGGGCCACGGCGATGTTCTGCTTGATGTTCGCCATCGTCCGTCTGGACAGCTCCACCATGGCTGCGACGTCGGAGACTCGGCCATGCAACACGGCTGCGTCGGCCGTCTCCAGCGCAACATCGGTGCCGCCACCCATCGCGATGCCGACGTCCGCGGCAGCGAGAGCCGGCGCGTCATTGATACCGTCGCCGATCTTGGCAACCTTCTTCCCGCCGCTCCGGAGTTCCTGGACGATCCTCTGCTTATCCTGCGGAAGCAATCCGGCGCGGACTTCGATCCCGATCGCCCGCCCGACGGCGGTCGCGGTCCGCTCATTGTCGCCGGTCAGCATCACGACCTCGACACCGAGGTCGCGCAGACGCTGTAGCCCCTGCTTCGCGTCCGGACGCGGCTCGTCGCGCATGGCGATCGCGCCGGCGGGTGCGCCGTCGATCAGGAGCACAGACGCCGTCTTGCCGACCTCGTTGAACGCCGCGATCAGGGACTTCTGCTGATCAGTGATTGAAGCGAGCTCTTCGGCCGCCTGAGGCGAGCCGAGGAAGACGAGACGCCCCTCCACCGTCCCGCGGACGCCCTTGCCTCCGACGGCACTCGCGTCGGTAGCCGCCGGCACCTCGACGCCCCGATCGGTTACAGCGGCCAGAATGGCCTTGGCGAG
>JAPLPC010000594.1:0-3442 GCA_026400425.1 Hyphomicrobiales bacterium
CGTCAAGGAATTCATCGAACTGGCCAAGGCGAAGCCTGACGAATACTTCTACGGCACGCCGGGTCTCGGCTCGACCGCACATCTGTCCACCGAACTGTTCAAGTCGATGACCGGCGTGAAGCTGACCCATGTGCCGTTCCGTGGCAGCGCCCCCGCACTCACCGACCTGATCGGCGGCCGCGTGCAGGTGATGATCGACAATCTGCCGGCCGCACAGCCCTTCGCCGAGAGCAACCAGATCCGGGCGCTTGCGGTATCGACGGCCAAGCGCTGGGAGCCGATGAGCGACATCCCGACCATCGCCGAAGCCGGCGTTCCCGGCTATGACGCAGCGTCCTGGTTCACGATCACCTCGCCTGCAAAAACGCCGAAGGACATCGTCGCCAAGCTCAATGCATCGACCGACAAATACATCAAGTCGGCCGACGGCAAGGCGCGCCTGATCAAGCTCGGCGCCGATCCTTTCGGCTGCTCGCCGGCCGAAATGGATGCCTTCGTGCAGTCGGAAAGCGAGAAGTGGGGCAAGGTCGCCCAGTTCGCCGGCATCAAGCCGGAGTAAAATTCGACCTGTCGGGTGGGCAAAGCGCAGCGTGCCCACCAACACTTTTTGAGGCGACCGACGATACGGGTGGGCAAGCTATGCTTTGCCCACCCGTTTAGTTTCTACTCCAATTTCATATCGACGCAGCGCGAGACGTCGGAGCCGAGGCCGGACGGGATCGTCACGCAGCCGCGCAGCTTCCGCTGTTTGTCGTCGCTCACCCACAGCGCGACACCGCCGGTGCCGAAGAAGGAATTGGTGTTCGGCGGCTCGGTCTCCGCGACATCGAACGAATAGGCGCCATCGGTATCGAACACGCGGGCCTTCTTGCTGCAATTGCCGTCGGTCTGAACGTTGACGACTTCCTTGGCGTCGCGGGTCATCGCCAGCGTGACGGTGCAGCGATAGTATTCCGACGTCTTCGCATTGAAGAGATACGCATAAGATCGGCAGGTGGCTGTGGACAGCTTGCCCGGGCTGAGCCCGCGACCGCAGGAAATCCGCTGGTTCTGGCTGAGCTTGAAATCATCGGCCTGCGCGATGCCCGGCGCCAACGCCATCAGGCCGGCAACGCATATCCCCTTGAACAGTCCACGCATCCCAAATATCCCCATCACCACTGCTGCGGACGTGCTCGGCCCGACGGTTGAGGATAGTCGCCGGCGCGCAGGCATGGAATACCAAACCTGCCTTCGCCGATCGGCCTGGTCAGTGATATTGACGGACGGTAATCGTTCGTGATTTGTTCAAGCCACCGACCGCGGCTCGTGTCGATCCCGATCGCCAACTGCATAACGGAGACTTCTGGATGACCGCGCGCGCGTCGCTCTTGTTCGGCATCGCCATGATGGCGACCGCCACCCTCACCACCTCGGCTTCCGCACAAGCACCGACTGCGAACGCAACGCCGTGGGTGCTCTCGCCCGACATGGGCTATGGCTATGACGCCGCCGGCAAGACCTTCGCGTATCGGATGGGGACCAACAACGCCAAGATCCTGTTGAAGGGCGCGAAGAAGGTGCCGAAGAACACGTTGTTTTTTATCGGCGAGAACGGCCAGCTCTATATGCGCAGCGGGCCGTTTCTCGAAGACGATGGTCGTTTCAAGTTCGGCCCCGGCTGAGCGCATGTGACGGAGGGATGACGACAAACGCCTCTCCCCCCGTGATGCGAGAGATGATAGAGAGCGCGTCTCATCGTCTTGTTGAAAGCTGAAAGCGCTCATGGCCAAACCGTCGCCCGTTTCGCCCCTTGCTCCCACGCACGTGCCCGCAATGCCCGCCATTGCCGGTGTTCGACTCGGCACGGCTGCCGCCGGCATCCGCTACAAGGGCCGCACCGACGTGCTGCTCGCGGTGATGGACAAGGGCACCACGGCCGCCGGCGTGTTCACCACCTCGAAGTGCCCGTCGGCGCCGGTGGAGTGGTGCCGTGCCGTCCTCAAGGGCGGAAAAGCCCAGGCGCTGGTGGTCAATTCCGGTAACGCCAACGCCTTCACCGGCAAAACAGGAAAGACCTCGACCAAACTCACCGGCGACATCGCGGCGAAAGCCGTCGGCTGCAAGCCGAACGAGATCTTTCTTGCGTCCACCGGCGTGATCGGCGAGCCGCTCGACGCCAGCAAGTTCAACTGCGTGCTCGACAAGCTCAACGAGACGGCGACGCCCGATGGCTGGCTCGATGCCGCCAAGGCGATCATGACCACCGACACGTTCCCGAAGGTCGCCACCGCCAAGGTGAAGCTCGGCAAGGCCACCGTCACCATCAACGGCATGGCCAAGGGCGCCGGCATGATCGCGCCGGACATGGCGACGATGCTGTCCTTCGTCTTCACCGACGCGCCGATCTCGGCGGCGGCGCTGCAGGCGCTGCTCAAGGCCGGCGTGGCGGATTCGTTCAACGCCGTGACCATCGACGGCGACACCTCGACCTCCGACACGCTGCTGATGTTCGCCACCGGTGCCGCCGCAGCGCAAGGCGCACCGAAGATCACCAAAGCGAGCGATGTCCGCCTCAAGGCGTTCGTCAAGGCACTGCAGGGCATCCTCAACGATCTCGCCGAGCAGGTGGCGCGGGACGGCGAAGGCGCGCGCAAGCTGGTGGAAGTCGTGGTCGAGGGCGCCACCACCAAGGCATCGGCCCGCAAGATCGCGATGTCGATCGCCAATTCGCCGCTTGTGAAGACGGCGATCGCCGGTGAGGACGCCAATTGGGGCCGCGTGGTGATGGCGGTCGGCAAGGCCGGCGAACCCGCCAATCGCGACAAGCTGTCGATCTCGTTCAACGGCATCCGCGTCGCCAAGTCGGGCGCGCGCGATCCGTCCTATGACGAGACCGAAGTATCGAACGCGATGAAGAACGACAAGGTGCAGATCAAGGTGGCGCTCGGCCTCGGCAAAGGCCGCGACCGCGTGCTGACCTGCGACCTCACCAAGGAATATGTCGCCATCAACGGCGACTACCGGTCGTGAAACTCGTCCTCGTCGTTGCCGCAGCCTTGATCGACCCTGACGGCCGCGTTCTGATTGCGCAGCGGCCGGAGGGCAAGACGCTGGCGGGCCTGTGGGAGTTTCCCGGCGGCAAGCTGGAGCCCGGCGAGCGGCCGGAAGCGGCGCTGATCCGCGAATTGCACGAGGAGCTCGGCATCACGGTGCAGGAAGCCTGCCTGGCGCCGCTGACCTTCGCCAGCCACGCCTATGACGACTTTCATCTGCTGATGCCGCTCTATATCTGCCGGCGCTGGGAAGGGCTGGCGGTTTCGAAAGAAGGACAGAACCTGAAATGGGTGCGGCCGAACAAGCTGCGCGACTATCCGATGCCCGCCGCGGATATCCCGCTGATCCCGCATCTGACCGGTTTGCTATCGTAGGGTGGGCAAAGCGGAGCGTGCCCACCATTCGC
>JAPLPC010000594.1:3478-14349 GCA_026400425.1 Hyphomicrobiales bacterium
TCGCCGCGACAATAAACGACGCATGGCGTGGTGGGCACGCTGCGCTTCGCCCACCCTACAGGTTCACTAACTTCACGGCTTCATGCCGCGCACCGCATCCGCCAGACTCGCTTTGGCCGAGCCGGGCTTCAACGGCTTCTGCTGGCTTTCATGCGGGGCCCAGCCGGACAGCCAGATGATATCGAAACTGGCGCGGATGCGGCCGTCGGGATCGGCGAACCGCTCGCCGTAGATCTGCGCCATGCGCAGCAGCGTCGCGCGACGGAGCGGAGTGCGGCGGCGCTCGTGCAGCATGTTGGTCGCGCCCATGCGGCGCAGATCGCGCATCAGCGCAAACGCGCTGTCATAACGCACGACCACATGATCCAGATCGGTCACCGGCAGCGCAAAGCCGGCGCGTTGCAACAGCGCACCGACATCGCGCAGGTCCGCCATCGGCGCCACGCGGGGCGAAATGCCGCCTTCAAGCTCGGCCTCGGCGGCGGCAAAGGACTGGCGCAGTTCGGTCAGCGTATCGCCGCCGAGCAGCGCTGCGAGCAGCAGACCGTCCGGCCGCAGCGCGCGACGCAACTGCGCCAGCACGCCGGGCAGGTCATTGACCAGATGCAGGCCAAGCGCGGACACCGCCAGATCGAGCGACGCCGGCGCCAGGCCAAGACCACGGCCCTCGTCGTCGGGAATATCGATATGCGCCAGCGACGCGACGCGGCCGGTGAGCGCATCGACCAATCCGTGGCCGGGCGTTGCGACGTCAGCACCATCGCCGAACTGCCGCAGCACCGCTTGCAGCCGATCGCTCAGATCCTCGGTGACGCGATCGAGCAGGAAGGTCTCGGCCCCCAGTTTCAACGCGCGCGACTGTCGCGCACGCAACGTCGCACGATCGAACAGGAGCGGAGCAGGTGGCGCTTGAGTCATGACGCGCTTGGTACGCCGAACCCGCAGGTCGATCAATCGCGCTTGAGCCGCCGGGCAACCGGGACTAGCCTCCTGCGATGGACGGCGAAGTACCAGTTCCATGGTCCCTGCCCGCGCGTCTGCGCGACGGGCTGCGATCCTGCGCGCGATCCATCCTGCAGTCTGCTCGCCTGGCTCTCGACATCGCGCTGCCGACGCAATGCATCGCATGCCGGGAACCGGTGGCCGGCGACGGCGTCTGCGCGGCGTGCTGGAGCCAGCTCTCTTTCATCGCGCCGCCGTTCTGCAGCCGGCTCGGGATTCCATTCGTCTACGACCCCGGTCAGGACATCCTGTCGATGCAGGCGATCGCGTCGCCGCCGGCCTATCATCGTGCCCGCGCGGCCGTGCGCTATGACGAGGTGGCGCGGACGCTGGTGCATCATCTGAAATACCAGGACCGCACCGACCTCGCGCCGACCATGGGACGCTGGATGGCGCGCGCCGGACGCGAATTGCTTGCGGGGGCCGATGTCATCGTTCCTGTTCCGCTGCACTGGCGCCGTGCGTTCAGCCGGCGTTTCAACCAGTCCGGCGCATTGGCACAGGCAATCAGCCGCGCCAGCCGCGTGCCGGTGCTGCCGGACGCCTTGCGCCGGATCAGACCCACCGAGCATCAGATCGGCCTGTCACGCGCCCAGCGTGCCACCAATGTGCAGGGCGCCTTCAGGGTCCCGCCCGACCGCCGGCATCAGATCCAGGGCCGCCGGATCGTCCTGATCGATGATGTTCTGACCTCGGGCGCGACATCCGATGCCTGCGCCCGCGCGCTGCTCCGGGCCAAGGCGACGCAGGTGGATCTGCTGGTGTTCGCCCGGGTTGTCGAGGCCCATGGGGGTCCCATATAGTCCAGGAGACATTGATGTGACGCCTTTGGAGTGCCCGCATGGCCGCCGCCATCGAAATCTACACCCGCCCCGGCTGTGGCTATTGCAGCGCTGCCATCTCGCTGCTCCAGCGCAAGAAGGCTGCGTTTACCCATTACGATACGGCGACAGATTCAAATCTGCGGCAGCAGATGTTCGACCGCACCCGTGCCGGCGCGACCTTTCCGCAGATCTTCATCGGCGGAACCCATGTGGGCGGCTGCGACGACCTTTACGCGCTCGATCGTGAAGGCAAACTGGACGGCATGATCGCCGGCGAAGGACCAAGCGCATGACCGAGACCGGCAACACCTTCGTCGCCGCCATGGTGCAGATGCGCACCGGGCTCGTTCCGCGGGACAGCCTCGAACAGGGCCGCCACCTGATCCGCGAAGCCGCGCTCGCCGGCGCCAACTACGTGCAGACGCCGGAAGTCACCAACATGATGCAGACCGGCCGAGCCGGGCTGTTCGAGCATCTGCGCATCCAGGACGACGACGAGTCGTTGAAGGCCTATCGCGCGCTTGCTGCCGAACTCGGCATCTACCTGCATATCGGATCGCTGGCCGTGCAGGCGACGCCGGACCGCGCGGCCAATCGCGCCTTCCTCATCGCGCCAAGCGGCGAGCTGCTGGCCACCTACGACAAGATCCACATGTTCGACATCGACCTGCCGAACGGTGAGACCTATCGCGAATCCGCCAACTATCAGCCGGGCGAATCCGCCGTCATCTCCGACCTGCCATGGGGCCGCATCGGCATCACCATCTGCTACGACGTGCGCTTTCCCGCGCTGTATCGCGCGCTGGCCGAGAGCGGCGCATCGTTCCTCACCGTGCCCTCCGCCTTCACGCAGAAGACCGGCGAAGCGCATTGGCATACGCTGCTGCGTGCCCGGGCCATCGAGAACGGCTGCTTCGTGTTTGCGGCCGCGCAAGGCGGCACCCATGAGAACAAACGCGCCACCTATGGCCACTCGCTGATTATCGATCCCTGGGGAGCGGTGATGGCCGAAGCCAAAGGCACCGATCCCGGCTTCATCATTGCCGAGATCGACCCAGCCAAGGTCACCGAGGCGCGTACCACGGTGCCGTCGCTGCAGCACGGCCGCCGCTTCAGCATCAGCGACCCCAAGGCCGGCCCGAGCCATCTGCATCTGGTTCGGGACGCCACATGATCCGCTACGATCTGCGCTGCGACAGGGATCATGCTTTCGAAAGCTGGTTCCAGAGTTCCGGCGCTTACGACTCCCAGGTCAAGCGCAAGCTCGTCACCTGTCCGCAGTGCGGCTCGGCGAAGGTGGAGAAAGCCATCATGGCGCCGCGGATCGGCCGCAC
Organism: Hyphomicrobiales bacterium; assembly: GCA_026400425.1. GTDB lineage: Bacteria > Pseudomonadota > Alphaproteobacteria > Rhizobiales > Xanthobacteraceae > Tardiphaga. The sequence goes on from JAPLPC010000594.1 coordinate 6,639, forward strand.
CCGCAATCGGGGCCAGGACATTGCCGTGCAGCCGCAACCGCAGCCGGCGGAGAGTGCATCACTGGTGATGGCGCCGCAGGAAGCCGAACTGCGCAGCAAGCTGAAGGAGCTGCGCGATCACATCGTGAAGACCGCCGACAATGTCGGCGAGAGTTTTCCGGAAGAAGCGCGCGCCATGCATTATGGCGACAAGGAGCATCGGCCGATCTACGGCGAAGCCTCGTTGGACGAAGCCCGCGCGCTGATCGACGAAGGTATCGAAGTCGCGCCGATACCGGTTCTGCCCGGCGATCGGAACTAATCCGTTCATAATCATTAACGTCTATCACACGGGGTTGCGCTCCCGAGTGCGCTTGGCCTGCGACGTTGTGTCGTTCGAGTCACAGCGCAGACAAATGCACGCGCGGGCCTTGAGAGCTAGCGAATCTCGCCTAACTTATAAGCATGTGCACGAAGATGAGTCGCGCTTTGCACTCGGATCGCATTGCGCGACATCGGACCAAGTTGTGTCCTCGAAACCTGCGCTGATATTGACTCGCGACCAGATTTGGATGCGCCCCGTTACCACAGTTAAGGATCGCGATCAATAGGACGGCTGACCGACAACGGAGAGAGGGATCAATGTACAACGATTCTCTGTTCAATGCGTTCGCTAGAACCTTCGAGAGTAGAAGCCAGACGGACATGTCGATGTCCGAATATCTGGAGTCCTGCCGCGGCGATCCCATGAAATACGCCAACGCAGCCGAACGACTTCTTGCTGCGATCGGTGAGCCTGAAATGATCGACACGGCCAAGGACTCTCGCCTTGGCCGTATTTTTTTGAATCGCACGATACGGTCGTATCCTGCCTTCGCCGGCTTTCACGGCATGGAAGACACGATCGAACGCATCGTCGCCTTCTTCCGCCATGCCGCCCAGGGATTGGAAGAGCGCAAGCAGATCCTCTATCTGCTCGGCCCGGTCGGCGGCGGCAAGTCGTCGCTCGCCGAACGCTTGAAGCAGCTGATGGAAGTGCATCCCATCTATGTGCTGAAGGCCGGCGACGAACTCTCGCCGGTGTTCGAAAGCCCGCTGTCGCTGTTCGATCCCGAACAGCTTGACCCCATGATCGAAGAGAAATACGGCATCCCGCGCCGGCGTCTGTCCGGTCTGATGTCGCCATGGTGCTACAAACGTCTCGAAGCGTTCGGCGGCGACATCTCGCAGGTTCGCGTTGCGCGGATCCAGCCGTCGCGGTTGCGCCAAATCGGCATCGCCAAGACCGAGCCGGGTGACGAGAACAACCAGGACATCTCCTCGCTGGTCGGCAAGGTGGATATCCGCAAGCTCGAAACCTATGCGCAGAACGATCCCGACGCCTACAGCTATTCCGGCGGCCTCAACCGCGCCAATCAGGGCGTGCTCGAATTCGTCGAAATGTTCAAGGCGCCGATCAAGATGCTGCATCCGCTGCTGACGGCGACGCAGGAAGGCAACTATATCGGCACCGAGAACATCGGCGCCATTCCCTTCACCGGCGTGATCCTCGCGCACTCCAACGAGTCCGAATGGCAGAGCTTCAAGGCCAACAAGAACAACGAGGCCTTTATCGATCGTATCTGCGTGATCAAGGTGCCGTATTGCCTGCGCGTCACCGAAGAGCAGAAGATCTACGAGAAGCTGATCTCGAGCTCTGAACTGGCCTCGGCGCCGTGTGCGCCGGCCACCCTGGAAACCCTCGCCCGTTTTTCGGTGATGTCGCGCCTGCGCAAGCACGAGAATTCGACCACCTTCGCCAAGATGCGCGTCTATGACGGCGAGAGCCTGAAGGAAAGCGATCCGAAGGCGCGGAGCGTGCAGGAGTACAAGGACGCTGCCGGCGTCGATGAAGGCATGGACGGCATCTCGACGCGCTTCGCGTTCAAGATCCTGGCCGCGACGTTCAATCACGACACGCTCGAAGTCGGCGCCGATCCCGTGCATCTGATGTACACGCTGGAACAGGCGATCCGGCGCGAGCAGATGCCGGACGATGTCGAGAAGCGCTATCTCGAATTCATCAAGGCCGAACTGGTGCCGCGCTATGCGGAATTCATCGGCCACGAGATTCAGAAGGCCTATCTCGAATCCTACTCCGACTACGGTCAGAACCTGTTCGACCGCTATGTCGATTACGCCGATGCGTGGATCGAGGATCAGGATTTCAAGGATCCCGACACCGGTCAGATGATGGACCGCGAATTGCTCAATCAGGAACTGAGCAAGATCGAGAAGCCTGCCGGGATCGCCAATCCGAAAGACTTCCGCAACGAGGTGGTCAAGTTCTCGCTGCGCTCGCGCGCCCATAACGGCGGCAAGAATCCGACCTGGACCAGCTACGAGAAGATCCGCGAAGTCATCGAGAAGCGCATCTTCTCGCAGGTCGAGGATTTGCTGCCGGTGATCTCGTTCGGTTCGAAGAAGGACGGTGAAACCGAGAAGAAACATGACGACTTCGTCGCCCGCATGGTCGAGCGCGGCTACACTGAACGCCAGGTGCGCCGTCTGGTCGAATGGTACATGCGGGTGAAGCAGGCCGGCTGACGACACGAAGGCCGTTATCGCGAGGAGCGAAGCGACGAAGCCATCCAGAAGCCGGGCGTTAAGAAAGTCTGGATTGCTTCGCTGCGCTCGCAATGACGGAGATGAACTGAAGGATCGACAAGGACGCACCCGACTATGCATATCGTTGATCGGCGCCTGAATCCGAGTGGCAAGAGCCTGGAAAACCGGCAGCGGTTTTTGCGGCGGGCCAAGACTCTGGTACAGGGCGCGGTGAAGAAAGCCTCGCAGGACCGCGACATCAAGGACGTGCTTGAAGGCGGCGAAGTTTCGATCCCGCTCGACGGCATGAACGAGCCGCGCTTCCACCGCGAAGGCGGCGTGCGCGATCGCGTGCTGCCCGGCAACAAGAAGTTCGTCGAGGGCGACATCCTGCAGCGTCCGCAATCGAAGAGCGGCGGCGGCAACGGCGCCGGCGAAGGCGATGGTGAGGACGCGTTCCGCTTCGTCCTGTCGCGCGAAGAGTTCGTCGATATCTTCCTCGACGATCTCGAACTCCCCGACCTCTCCAAGCGCAAGCTCGCCGAGGTGGAGAACGAAGGCCTGCGCCGCGCCGGCTATACCACCGTGGGTTCGCCGGCGAATATTTCGATCGGCCGCACCGTGCGGCGCGCGATGGCGCGGCGCGTGGCCCTGCAGCGCCCGCGCCCGGAGGAGATCGCGCGGCTGGAGGCCGAACTCGCGGAGTGCGACGACGAGCGCCGCCTCGTCCTGACCGCCGAGATCGAACGGCTGAAGTCGAAGGTCAAGCGCATCCCGTTCATCGACCCGATCGACATCCGCTATCGGCGCTTCGAGACCGTGCCGAAACCGGTGGCGCAGGCTGTCATGTTCTGCCTGATGGACGTGTCCGGCTCGATGTCCGAGCACATGAAGGATCTCGCCAAGCGGTTCTACATGCTGCTCTACGTATTTCTCACCCGGCGCTACAAGAAGGTGGAGATCGTCTTCATCCGCCATACCGATCGCGCCGAGGAGGTCGATGAGCAGACCTTCTTCCACGGCCCGGCCTCCGGCGGCACGCTGGTGTCGAGCGCGCTGGAGACCATGCACGAGATCGTGCAATCGCGGTTCCGCCCGGCCGATTGGAACATCTACGCCGCGCAGGCATCGGACGGCGACAACTCCTATTCCGACAGCGATCGCACCGGCGCGCTGCTGCGCGATGCCATCCTGCCGGCGTCGCAGTTCTTCGCCTATCTCGAAGTCGGCGAGAGCGGCGGCCACCCGTTCGAGATGTCGGAGTCCTCGCTGTGGACGCTGTACCAGCGGCTGCGCAGCGAAGGCGAGCCGTTGTCGATGCGCAAGGTCAATGACCGCAGCGAGATCTTCCCGGTCTTCCACGATCTGTTCCAGCGCCGCACCGGCCAGGAGGTGGCACCATGACGGCGGTCAAGACAGGCGAGCGATTGTTCGACGGCGCCGATTGGGATTTCCGCACCATCCAGCGCATCCACGATGCCTGCGAAGACATCGCGCTCAACGAGCTCGGCCTTAGCGTTTATCCGAACCAGATCGAGGTCATCACCGCCGAGCAGATGCTCGACGCCTATTCGTCCGTCGGCATGCCGCTCTATTACAAGCACTGGTCGTTCGGCAAACAATTCGCCCATCAGGAGGCTTCGTATCGCAAGGGCCTGATGGGGCTGGCCTATGAGATCGTGATCAATTCATCGCCCTGCATCTCGTATCTGATGGAGGAGAACACCGCGACCATGCAGACATTGGTGATCGCGCATGCCGCGTTCGGCCACAATCATTTCTTCAAGAACAACTATTTGTTCAAGCAGTGGACCGACGCCGACGGCATTCTCGATTATCTCGATTTCGCCAAGGCCTATGTGGCGCAATGCGAGGAGAAATACGGCAGCATCGCCGTCGAGCAGACCATGGATGCCGCCCATGCCTTGATGTCCCACGGGGTCGATCGCTATCCCGGAAAGAAGTCGCTCGATCTGCGCGCCGAGGAGCGGCGGGCGCGGGAACGGCGCGAGCACGAAGAGGCCTCGTTCAACGATCTGTGGCGCACGGTGCCGAGCGGCCCGTCCAAGAACCGCGCTGAACTCAGCGCCGAGCGTCGCCGTGCCCTGCTCGGCCTGCCGCAGGAGAACCTCCTGTATTTCCTCGAGAAGGCAGCGCCGCGGCTGCGCACCTGGCAGCGCGAATTGCTGCGCATCGTGCGCAACATCGCGCAGTATTTCTACCCGCAAGGCCAGACCAAGGTGATGAACGAAGGCACCGCGACCTATGTGCATTATCGCATCATGACGGCCCTGCACGAGCGCGGGCAGATCACCGACGGCAACTTCCTGGAGTTTCTGGGCTCGCACACCAATGTGGTGTTCCAGCCGGATTTCGACAGCAAGTATTTTTCCGGCTTCAATCCCTATGCACTCGGCTTCGCGATGATGCAGGACATCGAGCGGATCGTCAGCAATCCAGAGAACGAGGACCGCGACTGGTTTCCCGACATCGCCGGTCGCGGCGATGTGATGGGCGTGCTGCGCGACATCTGGGCCAATTATCGCGACGAAAGCTTCATCAGCCAGTTTCTCTCGCCAAGGCTGATGCGGCAGATGCGCATGTTCCATCTGCATGACGATCCCGCCGATACGTCGGGCATTCTGGTCGAGGCCATCCACAACGAGCGCGGCTATCGCAATGTCCGTCGCGCGCTGTCGCGGCAATATGACGTCGGGCTGATCGACGCCAATATCGAAGTCATGGATGTCGATCTGGCCGGCAATCGCCGCTTGATGCTGAAGCACGCGGTGCTGGACGGCGCCCTGCTCAACGAGGTCGATGCCAAGCGGGTGCTGCAGAACCTCGCCGATCTGTGGAGCTACGACGTCTTGCTGGCCGAGGTCGATGCCACCGGCGTGGTGCTCAAGGAGCACGTCGTGCATCCCCGCGTGATGGCTGCCGCCGCCTGATCGTCGTGCCTGTCTCTCCCAAACTCCCCCGTCCGGCTCTCGCCAGACGGGGACTTTTCTTTGGCGTCACTCCCGTAGGGTGGGCAAAGCGCAGCGTGCCCACCATCAGGTGCTGAGGTTTGGATTGGTGGGCACGGCGCAAACGCGCCTTTGCCCACCGTACGGATCCGTTGTGCGCATTGGCCATATAGGGTAGACCCCTATCCCATGGCCCACCTTTCCGCCGACAAGACCAAGCTGCTCGCCCGCGTTCGCCGCCTCGCCGGCCAGATGACCGCGATCGAGAAGGCCATCACCGAGGACGCCGGATGCGCCACCATCCTGCATCAGGTCGCGGGCGTGCGCGGGGCCGTCAGCGGGCTGATGGACGAGTTGATCGAGGATCACGTCCGCGCCCATGTCGCGCATCCCAAACTCTCTGCGGCGGCGCGCGCGGAAGGAGCCGAGGAACTGATCGCCGCCATCCGTCGCTACGCCAAGTAGGATTCCGTGATGAGTATCAACGACACCGACCATCTCGCCCATGACCACGTCTTTCTCGGCAGGGATCACGACGCCAATACCCGCCGCACGCTGTGGGTCGTCGTCCTCACCACGCTGATGATGGTCGGCGAGATCGTCGCCGGCATGATGTTCAATTCGATGGCACTGCTGGCCGACGGGTTTCACATGGCGACCCATGCGGTGGCGCGCGCCGTCGCGGCCGGCGCCTATGCCTTTGCGCGCCGCAATGCCCATAACCGCCGCTTCAGCTTCGGCACCGGCAAGGTCGGCGATCTCGCCGGCTTCGCCTCGGCCCTGGTGCTGGCCATCGTCGCGTTCGGCATCGCCGTTGAATCGGTGCAGCGCCTGCTCGATCCGTCCACCGTGGCGTTCGGCGAGGCCACGGTGATCGCCGTCATCGGCCTGGTCGTCAATATCGTCAGCGCGCTGCTGCTGAGCGGGCATCATGATCACGACCATCACGACCACGGCCACCACGATCATCATCACGGCCACGGCGCGCAGCATCACGACAACAATCTCCGTGCCGCTTTCACCCATGTGCTCGCTGATGCACTGACATCGGTGCTGGCCATCGTCGCGCTGCTCGCCGGGCGCTATCTCGGCTGGGTCTGGCTCGATCCGGTGATGGGCATCGTCGGCGGCATCGTGATCGCGGCCTGGTCGTGGCATCTGCTGCGCGATACCTCGGCCGTGTTGCTCGACGCATCGGACCCGCATCTCGAAGCGGAGATCCGCGACGAGGTCGAACGCCCCGGCGACGCCCGCATCTTCGATCTGCATGTCTGGCGCGTCGGCCCCGGCGCCCATGCCGCCATCGTCGCGTTCGCCGGCGGCGCCAGCGTCGAGGCCGTCCGCCAGCGCCTCAGCGCCGTGCATGAATTGCGGCATGTGACGGTGGAAGCCCGCTAGGCGACGGCAGCGGTTGGCAACGCACAGATGCCTGACTAACCTGACAGTCTCACCGTCAGCACAATGGCGGAACGAGAATGTCGGGGAATGGATATGCCAGAACACGTCGCACCGCTGATCCGTCATGAGGTGCTCTATGGCGACCGCGTGGTCGCCTGTTTCCAGGATCGCCCGCCGAATCTCGATGCCATGCTGCGCATGTCCGTGGCCCGCAATCCGGATGGCACGGCGCTGGCGCTGGGCGCGCGGCGCATCACTTACACTCGATCGCATCACCGAGAATGTCGCGCGCAATCTGATCGCCGCCGGCTTTCATAAAGGCGAGCGCATCGCGATGCTGCTCGGCAACGGGTTGGAATTCATCTTTTGCGCGCTCGGCGCCGGCCGCGCCGGCATGATCGTGGTGCCGATGAATACACGGCAGCGCGCGCCGGAGATCGACTATGTGCTGCAGCAATGCGGCGCCGCGGCGCTGGTCTATGACGGCGACTGCGAAATGAACCTCCCGGCGCCACGCGCGGAGTTGCGCCGGCAATGGGTGGTTGGCGATGGCCGCGCGGCATCGTTCACCGAACTGATGGCGGATGCGCCGGCAACCGCAATGCCCGAGCTGCATCAGGACGACACCGCCTATCTGCTCTACACGTCCGGCACCACCGGCCATCCGAAAGGCGCCATGCTCACCCATGCGAGCATCATCCATTCGCTGCTGAACTTCCGCCACGGCTACGGCCTGACCGACCGCGACGTCACCATGCTCGCGGTCCCCGCCTCGCATG
>JAPLPC010000671.1:0-2988 GCA_026400425.1 Hyphomicrobiales bacterium
CTCGGAAAACGATTGATTAAGGCCGCCAAGGAAGGGCGGTCCCTTGCGCGCGGTGAAGCGGACGCCGCCACCTATACGACCTTCGTGCCGCCGGAGATCGACGTGAAGGCGATCCGCGCCCGCCGAGGTTTAACACAGGAAGAGTTCAGCCTGCGCTATGCGATCAGTCTGGCGAGCCTGCGCGACTGGGAGCAGGGTCGCTACTCCCCGGATCCGACGGCCCGCGCCTATCTCACGATCATCGATCGAAATCCCGAGGCGGTAGAGAAGGCGCTGACGCAAGCTGCATAAGGCCAACCTACCCCGTCCGTCATACTTGGCCGCACAATCGGCACGAGACAAACGGCAGGGTTCGAGCCTGGTCATGACGGGGGACGTGGCACGCTTGCCCGCCTTTCATTGGTCGCGCGGCTTTGCTAATTCAGCAAACAACGACAACGACAAGATCCCAGGAAACGCACGGTCATGAAGCTGCTTAATCCGGACGAACTGATCGCCATCGACATCCACACCCACGCGGAGGAGCCGTGCGGCTGCCATGCCGATGACGGCTATGACGATTTCCAGGCGCGGATGGCGGAATACTTCAAATCGCCGCACAAGCATCCGCCGACGGTGCAGGAAACCGCCGCCTACTACCGCGAGAAGAAGATCGCCGCCGTGATCTTTCCGGTCGATGCCGAGCGCGAGACCGGCTTCCGCCGCTACAGCAATGACGAGATGCTGGAAGTGGCGGCGGAGAATTCCGACGTGCTGATCCCGTTCGTCTCGATCGATCCGCACAAGGGCAAGCTCGGCGTCCGCGAGGCGCGCCGCCTCATCAAGGACCACGGCGTCAAGGGCTTCAAATTCCATCCGACCATGCAGGGCTTCTATGCCAATGACCGCATGGCCTATCCGCTCTATGAGGCGATCCAGGAAGGCGGCGCCATCGCGCTGTTCCACACTGGCCAGACCGGGGTCGGCTCCGGCATGCCGGGCGGCATGGGAATGCGGCTGAAATATTCCAACCCGATGTATATGGACGACGTCGCGGTGGATTTTCCCGACATGAAGATCATTCTCGCCCACCCCTCGTTCCCCTGGCAGGAAGAGGCGCTGTCGGTCGCGACCCACAAGCCCAACGTGTATATCGACCTGTCCGGCTGGTCGCCGAAATACTTCCCGCCGATCCTGGTTCGTTATATCAATTCCATATTGCAGGATAAGATGCTGTTCGGTTCCGACTGGCCGGTGATCATGCCGGACCGCTGGATGGCCGACTTCGCCAAGCTCGACATTCGCGACGAGGTGCGTCCGAAGGTCCTGAAGAACAACGCACGGAAACTTCTGGGTATATGACGACAACCGATCTGCCTGAAAAGCTCGCTGCCTCGAGGCAGATCGCCGCCATCGCCACCGCCTTCTTCCTGCCGTTCTCCACCAGCGGCCAAGCGATCGCTGTGTCCGTGTTCGCCGTGCTGGCGCTGCTGACGCTGGATCGCGCCCGCTTCATCGACACCATGCGCAAGCCGGCGGCATGGCTGCCGGTGGCGCTGTTCGCGCTGATTTTGGTCGGCGTGTTGTGGTCGATGCAGCCGCTTGGCGATGCGATCAAATGGGTCGGGCCCTACGCCAAGCTGCTGCTGATCCCGCTGCTGCTGGCGACCGCGTTCACGCCACGGCAGGCGCTGCGGATCGGCTACGGATTTCTGGCCGCCTGTCTCTTCCTGCTCGCCTTGTCCTGGGCCGCGTTCCTGTGGCCTACGGGGCCGTGGACCTGGTTCAAGTCGCCCGGCGTGCCGTTCAAGGACAATGCGACGCAATCGAGCTGCTTTGCGCTCTGCGCCTTCGGCCTCGCCATCGGCGCGACGCAGGTCTGGGCTCGCGACGGCCGACGCGCCATCGCGATGGCGATCCTGGCACTGCTGTTCCTGGCCGACATTTTCCTGATCTATCTGTCGAAGACGGGCGCCATTGCCGCCGCCGCCTTGCTCGGCCTGTTCGTAATTCATGCCGGCGGCTGGCGCCGGGCGGTGGCGATCGGAGCCACAGCTGTGGTGGTCATCGGCGTGGCGTTGGCTGTCTCGCCGCAGGCGCAGCGGCGCATCAGCGAAATCAGCTCGGACATCAACGCCAGCAGCGGCGCCACCGCCGGCGGCGAGTCAATCTCGACAGCGTCGCGGATCGACTTTTGGAACAAGGCGGCCGGCTTCGTAGCCGAGGCCCCGCTGCTCGGCCACGGCACCGGCAGCATCCGCCCGCTCTATGAGCAGATGGAAGCGACGAGACCGTCGCCCTATGGCAGCGCGGTTGCCGATCCGCACAATCAGACCCTGCATATCGTGCTGCAAATCGGAATTGCTGGCGGGCTTCTTCTGTGGGCGATGTGGATTGCCCATGCACGGCTGTTTCTCGGCCGCGACGTAGCGGGCGCCATGGGACAGGCGGTGGTGCTGCAGAACGTGATCGGCGGACTGTTCAACAGCCACATCTCGGCGGTGACCCAGGGCATGCTGTATTGCCTAGCGGTCGGGCTGCTGGCCTCGGTGCTGCAAGCGCGCCGGACGGTGTAGCTGAGCCTAGTTTAGTCGCGGTCCTTGGTCCGAAGTCATCCCTGGTCGGCTGAGTTAATCCGGTCGCTGATCAGTTTCGGCGGATTTGAGGCTGAGCCAGCGTTTCAAATAGCGGCGCCGGAATTTCTGGATCGCGAACTGGATCCGCAGCCGCAGCCGCGGATGATTCTTGCGAGCGAGCGAGCTGTTGAACACGCCATTGAGGCTGCCCTGCTCGGCCAGTGGCGGCTCCGGCCAGAGAAATGGAATCCCGGTCGCGGGATCCGATTCATTGAAGGTGAAATCGATCGGCAGCGTCATCGGATGGCGCGTGATCCAGTCGAGCCGCGCGGCGGCCTCCGGCGCGCCGAGCACATAGGCCTCGGTGTTGCGAACGCGGTCGCCTTCATAGACGGTCTGGCCCGGCCGCAGTTTTTCTGCCGGCGTATAGAAA
>JAPLPC010000671.1:3059-6565 GCA_026400425.1 Hyphomicrobiales bacterium
GCAAAAATCCGGCACCAGGATCGCGTCGTCCTCGAAGATCAGCGCCATATCCTGGCCGCGCTCGCGGATCCGCTGCATGGCGACGATGTGTTTCATCGCGCAGGATTTCTGCCGCAGCGTCAGATCGGCGCCATCGGCGAAATAGGCACGGTCGATATCCGACGTGATCTCGTCGGCGTCAAAGTCCAGCACCCATTCGAACGCAATGCCGGCACGGTCGAGCTCGCGCTGGATATGTGCACGGCGCTCGGGCAATGATTTGGCGTGGATCACATAGGCCGGCAGCATGAGGCATCCTGGACGCTGCGCGCAAAAGCGATGGTGGCGCGCTTACTGCCCGTATAAAGCGGAAATCGCGATCGGGAAATCCCGCCTTCGTGGCCGTGGCAGATGGCGAGCGGTGACCGATGACAGGCGGTCGGATACGGCGCCATCGGGTCTTCCCTTTCTCGCCGACATGTGGGACGGGCATGTCTTCCATCGCCGAGACCACCCATGTCCCTCGAATCCGTCCGCGCCGATCTCGCTGCCAAAGCGCCTGATCTCGTCATCACCGTCACCGACAAGAGCTCCGCCACCGTCGCGCTCGCGGCCGAGGCGCTGGGGGTGGAGCCTGGGCAGATCGCCAAGACGCTGTCGGTACGGGTCGGCGAGCGCGTGGTGCTGGTGGTCACCAAGGGCACGGCGCGGCTCGACAACAGGAAGGCGCGCGAGGCACTGGGCGGCAAGCCACGCATGCTCGGCGCCGAGGAGGTGGAGGCGCTGACGGGGCATCCGGTCGGCGGCGTCTGCCCGTTCGGCCTGGCGACGCCATTGCCGGTCTATTGCGACGTGTCGCTGCAAGATTATGCTGAAGTCTGGCCCGCGGCGGGCGCGACCAACAGTTCGGTTCGCGTCACCCCGATGCGGATGGCGGAACTGACCGGGGCCATCTGGGTGGATGTTTCGCAGGCGCCGGAAGTGCCTGATTCCGCGGCCGGCGCGGCGTCGTAGGCCGAGAACAAACCGGCTGTCGGCCGTCCCCGATCGAGAACGAATCGACTGCCCACCGCGGCGGCTGCAGGGCGCGCATTGCTTTTTCCGTGCCCCCCTCGACATCCCGGGCGGCGGTCCCGATTTTCCGGCAGAGCGGCACACCGGCCGCGATGCGGAGATCGACGATGCGCCACAAATCCCCTGCTCCGACCCCGCGCTCGGCACGCACCTGGCGGATCCTGCAGGCGATGATCGCAGCCGCTGCGGCGGGCCTGAGCACCGCCGGGGTTTGAAGTCTGGCCACAGCCCGCCCGGTTTGCTGTGTGCGAAGCAGCAATGTGACGTCCCGCGTTAGCCAAATCTTGAAGGTATCAAGCTAGCGTTCCCGCCCAGCCGTCGAGTTGCGGCGTGGGAGGGGTGAATGCGGCTTTTGCCGATCAGCGATGCCGACCGCAGCTGGGGTGTCTTGAAGGCGCAATGGCGCAAGGCAGCCGAGGCCGTCGAGGAAGATTTCTCGACCTATGCGATCGGTACATTCGCAGCTCTTGACCCGCTGGTCCAGAACGGCAAAGGCAACCTTTACGGGCTGTTCGACGGCGCCGCCGCGCAGGCCTTCTGCCAGGTCAACAAGCTGCTGATGCCCAAATTCGAAGGCCCGGTGCTGCGTGCGCGCTTCATGACGATTTCACCGGCCTACGATCTCGGCTCCGCCGGCCCCGACCGCTACGGCCAGTTGTTGATCGAATTGTTCTCCGGCGTGGTCTGGCTGTCGCGCAACGCACTCGCCGCCCATCATGTGCTCTTCCATCTGCGCAGCCCGGCCGACGCCGAATTCCTGGCGCCGCTGCAGACGCAGGTGCCGGATTCGCCGTTCCAGCGCTTCGCCATTCACGGCGCCTGGGTGGAATGCGACCTCAAACTGCATGAGCTCGAAGACGTCTGAGGCGCCGACGCTTGATCGCCGCGGTGCGGCAAGCCGGACGCTTGCGCGTCCCTGGCGCCGATGATAGCCCGGTTGTCAGATGACCGGACAAGCTAAACATTCTTCACGCGGCAAGAGCAGCGGATCGCCACGGCCGGCCTTGTTGCGTCCGCTCAATCCCGTGCGTCGCCGCACCGAGGAAGTCGTTGAGCGGATCGCCGCGCAGATCATCGATGGTCAGTTGTCTGCCGGTGCAAGGTTGCCGACCGAGCAGGCGATGATGACCGCCATGGGGGTCAGCCGCACCGTGGTGCGCGAGGCGATCTCGGCGCTGCGCGCCCGCGGCCTCGTCACCACGCGACAAGGGGCTGGCGCCTTCGTCAGCAGCGACGCCGACCGGCAGCCTTACGCCATCGATCCCGACGGGCTGGGCTCGCTCGACAGCGTCATCGAAATTCTCGAATTGCGGACCGCGGTGGAGATGGAAGCCGCCGCCATCGCCAGCGAGCGCGCCACGCCTGCGCAGATCAGGGTAATCGCGAAGGCGGCAAACGTGTTCAGCCGGGCCATCGCCAAGGGCGATCGCGCCATCAAGGAAGATTTTGATTTCCACTATGCCATTGCCGTCGGCACGCAGAATTCGCGCTTCGTCGGGTTTCTGGAGTTCCTCGGTGGCTTGATCATTCCCCGCCAGAGCATCCGCACCTTCGACGGCAAGGCGGACCTGCAGACGCGCTATCTCCAAAGTGTCGAAGCGGAGCATCAGGCCATCGTCGCTGCCATCGGCGAGCATGCACCGCGCAAGGCGCGCGAAGCGATGCGGCGGCATCTGGTCAACGGCAAGGCGCGCTACAAGCGATTGGCCGACGACGCCTCGTAGCCACAAGGCACGGCGTCTCACCTGAACCCGAACGCGTGCGGCAGGGCCATGGAGAACCATGGCACATAGGTCACCAGCATCAACACCGCGAACATCGTCCAGTAGAACGGCCAGATGCCGCGCATCACCTCGTCCACCGACACTTTGCCGATGGCGCAGCCCACGAACAGCGTGGTGCCGACGGGCGGCGTCAGCAGGCCGATGCCGAGATTGAGCAGCATGACGATACCGAAATGCACGGGGTCGATGCCGAAGCTTTTCACCACCGGCAACAGGATCGGCGTACAGATCAACAGCAGCGGCGCCAGATCGAGCGCGGTGCCGAGCACCAGCAGCATGATGTTGAGCCACATCAGCAGCACGTATTTGTTGGATGAAATGGCGACGAAGAATTCGGTCATATGCGCCGGCATCTGCATCATCGCCGCGACATAGCCGAAGCAGGATGCGGTAGCGACCAGCGTGAGCACCATCGCCACCGTCTGCAGCGTGCGATAGGTCAGCATCGGCAGTTCCGACCATTTGTAGTCGCGATAGATGAACATGGTGACGAAGAACGCCCACACGCAGGCGACGGCACCGGCTTCGATCGGCGTGAAGATGCCGGTGAGGATGCCGCCGAGCACGATGATCAGCGTGATGATGCCCCAGGTGGCATCGCCGAGCATTTTCAGCGCCTGCTTGATCGGCACCGGCTCACCCTTCGGATGGCCGTCGCGATAGGCAAAA
>JAPLPC010000266.1 GCA_026400425.1 Hyphomicrobiales bacterium
AGCTCGACGACGACTTCACCACGCGGATGCCCTGCTGCTGCACCACCTGCGGCAACAGCGGCGAGGCCAGCTGCAGCTTGTTCTGCACCTGCACCTGCGCGATATCCGGATCGGCCTCGTTGGTGAAGGTGATCGAGATCTGCACCACGCCGGTCGAGGTCGAATAGGACGACATGTATTGCAGATAGTCGACGCCGGTCATGTTCTGCTCGATGACCTTGGTCACCGAGTTTTCTGCCGTCGTCGCATTGGCGCCCGGATAGTTTGCGGTGATGGTGATCACCGTGGGCGCGATCTGCGGGTACTGGGCGATCGGTAGCTTGAGGATCGCCAGCATGCCGCCAAACATGATGAGGATAGCGAGCACCCAGGCGAAGATCGGCCGCTTGATGAAGAGATGCGACATGAACGATCAGTCCTTGCCTGTCGTGGGTGCGCCGGCCGCATTGGCTTCCTTGCCCGGCGTTTTAGTCAGGCCTGTTTTCGGATCGATGGCGACGTCGACCGTCTTCGCGACCATGCCCGGCTTCGCCTTCTGCAACCCGTCGAGGATCACACGGTCGCCTTCCTTGGCGCCGTCATCGATCAACCAGTTCGGCCCGATGGCCTGCGCGACTTTCAGCACGCGCTGTTCGACCTTGCCGTCCTTGTCGATGAACATCGCCACCGCCTCGCCACGCGGATTGCGCGAGACGGCGCGTTGCGGGATCAGGATGGCTTTCGGATCGACACCGGCCGTCACGCGTGCTCGCACATACATGCCCGGCAGCAGCCTGCGATCGGGATTGGCCAAGATCGCGCGGGTCGAGACCGAGCCCGTGGTCTCGTTGACGCTGGAATCGGTGAAGCCGAACTTGCCCTTTTGCGGATAGGTCTTGCCGTCCTCCAACACCAGTTCGATCTCGACACCGCCGGCCGGCCGCTTCAACTGCCCGCCAGCGACTTCTCCGCGGATGCGATCCATCTCTGAAGTCGCTTGATCGAGATCGACATAGACGGGATCGAGTTGCTGGATCGTGGTCAATGCGTTGGCCTGGCTGGCGGTCACCAGCGCGCCTGCGGTGATGGCTGACTTGCCGATGCGACCCGAGATCGGCGCGACGACCTTGGTGCGATCGAGCGCGATGGCCGCAGTGTCGCGGCTGGCCTCGGCCGACTTCAGGTCGGCCTCGCCCTGCTTCAGGCTGGCAACGGCACTATCGACATCCTGCTGGCTGGCCGCATTGGTCCTCAGCAGTTGAGTCTTGCGCTCTGCGGTCAGTCGCACCAGTGCGAGATTGGCCTGCGCCTTCAGCACGGCAGCTTCGGCACTCTCAAGCGCAGCCTGATACTGCACCGGATCGATCTGGTACAGCAGTTCGCCTTCTTTGACTTCAGCACCTTCGGTGAAGACACGCTTCTGCACGATGCCGGTTACCTGCGGTCGGACTTCGGAGACCTGATAGGCAACGACGCGTCCCGGCAGAACCGTGGCGATGGCAGCCTCCTGCGGCTTCAGCGTCATCACGCCCACTTCCGGCGGCGGCGGTGCCTTGGCTTCTGAGGCCGGTTTGCCGCACCCTGTGAGCGCAATCAAACCAATCAGACCGAAACACCGAGCAATTCCAGATGCCATTACCATCACCAGTACAAAAACGGCGCACGACGCCGCACAATCCCGCGCAGTCGATGTGGCCGTGAGAAATTTTTGGAAACTCTCTGGTTTCCTATCAGGAAACTTGGTAGTTTCCTTGCGCGAAGTCAAGCGTTCGACGGTCGTTGCTCGTCAAGCGTTTGTGAAGCGGCTGATATAACGGAGTTGAGGTTCAATGGTTGCATCGCCAAGCGCCCCGAAACCGCGACAGCGCGTTTTGCCGCATGAGAATGACGTCTCCGTGACGCCGTCCGCTGCAACGACCGGCCCGTCTGCCGAGCGGATTGCCCAGCTCTTGATGATCGCCAAGACGACATTCGGTGAGAAGGGCTTCGCGGCGACCACCATGGACGATATCGCAGGCGCCGCCGGCATGTCGAAGAAGACGCTCTACAAATTGTTCGACAGCAAGAGCGACCTTTTTCGTGCGATGCTGACCAACAATCTGCTGCGTTTCGAATTCGCCGCTGTCGCGTCCAGCCCGGAATCCGCCATCGCCGAGTTGCGGCGCGCGCTGCGCCACATTGCCGATGTCGTGTTGACGCCCGATGAAATCGCGCTGCATCGCCTGCTGATCGCCGAGCGCAAGCAATCCCCGGCTCTCGCCGCCATTTTCAGCGACGTCATCTTCAACAGCGGCGTCGATGGCATCGTCGGTTGCGTCAAACGTGTCAGGCTACGTCAGGAACTTCAGGACGTGCCGGTCAAGACCGTATCGGACATGATCCTCGGCGCCGTATTCAGCAACGATCATTTTCGCCTGATGGTCGATGACGGCCATCGCATCAACCGCCGCGCGCTGCACAAGCGGATCGATCTTGTGATCGCGACGTTTTGCGAGGGCGCGGGCTGACGGGGCCTGCCCCGGTTTCTTAACCGATTGCACACCATGCCCGGGGCACACTGCGACATCGCGCAGCATGACGCTGCACGGCATCGGACGGGCATGCCATGTTCCAGAGTTTCATGCGTTCACGCGCCCGGACCTATCTGCGCGGGATCGTCGGCGAACGCGAGTTCCGCGCGCGCTCGCCCGAGCGCGATGCCGAGACCGATCGCGAACGCCTCGATGCGGTGATGGGAGCCATCGACCACGCGCTGGACTCCGCACAGGCTGAGCATGAAGGCCTTATCAAGCGCGTCGATGACGTGCTGGCGCGCTCCGCCGTCACATTCGGCAATGGCGACGACGAATATCTGACCCGCGAAACTCTCGACAGCCACCATCTCGATCTGTTCGAGAGCGAAATCCAGAACGGCCAGCGCCGCATTCGCGAACTGAAGAGCATCATCGCGCAATACAGGACCGTCAGGGAAACTCTGGTCGCCCAGTTCCCCCATTCCAATCCGCGACCCAAAGGCGACGCCTGACGGCAGATCGCCTAGCGATCGTTGCGCCCCAGGCTCGCCTACAGACTCACTTTGGGCGAATGCTAGGGTCGCCGCCGGGACTGCCGGGTGGCGGGATCACGGGCATCGTACCGCCGGTTTTCGGAGGCTCAGGAGCACGGATGACGGGATTGATATTGCCGGGCGGGCACAATACCCCATTAGAGTTGGCCAGCTTGTCGCCTAGATTTTCCGAGCTCTTGGCGGCGGATGAATCCGGAACCGGCGTGATCGTACCCTGCGCGTCGGTTCGGGTCGGTGTGCAATTGGGATCGGCGCGATCGGTGGCCGGCGGCGCGGTCTGCGCAGGCGGCGTCGATGGCGTCGGCGGCGCTTGCGCGAACGCTGCGCCGGAACTGGCGATCAGAAGACCAGCAATGAGGAGCGTGCGATTCTTTGTCATGCAGGAAAACAGCCGGAAACGCCGGATGTTCCCTGAATTGCCAGCTCACGCTTTCACGTATCGTATCAGCGAGAAATGGCCCATCGGCGGCATCGGTCGGCGCTCGGCGAGGGTGACGCCGCCATGCCCGCCGGCCCAATTCACCAACCGGGCCCACGGAAACTCCGGACGCCAGCCAAGCCGCCGCGCCAGCGGCGCAAATGCCAGTTCGAACAGTTTGCGGGGGCCGGTTTCGGCGCCGATATGATTGACCAGAATGAGTTCGCCGCCCGGCTTCAGCACGCGGATGAAATCATCCAGCGTCGCTTCCGGATCGGGCACCGCGGTGATCACATATTGCGCCACCACCGCATCGAAATGGTTGTCGGGAAATGCGAGGTTCTTCGCATCCATCACCGCCAGAGTTTCGACATTGTGGAGCTTGTGCGTGCGCACGCGCTCATGCGCCTTGCGCAACATCGGTTCGGAGATATCGACGCCGCAGATTTTAGTGGTCGGTGCATAATCCACCAGAGACAGCCCGGTGCCGACGCCGACATCGAGAATACGGCCGCCGATGCGATCGGCTTCGATGATGGTCGATTGCCGACCGCTATCGAACACCTTGCCGAACACCATGTCGTAGATCGGCGCCCAGCGCCCGTAAGCCTTCGCGACCCCCGCGCGGTCGATATCGCCAGCCATGCCGTACTCGAACTCCTTAGACGCGCATCGCCGCGACGTCGGGAACACTAGCATTGCGAGTGGCCGATCCGACAGAGCTTTTAGCCGCAGCACTCTTGATGAAACCGCCACCGAGCACGCGGGCCCTGGCCGGGCGACACGCCCTCTTCGCCGCCGACCAGCTCGACCTCGTAACCGTGCGCCGTCTTGCGCAGCCAGGCCGGCTGCGGCGGACGCGTCGAACGCACGCGGACGAAGATTTCGAGGCCATCGCCGATGGCGGCATCGATCGTGCCGCCGCCGATCCAGTTGACGTCGCGCAGCGTGATCCGGTGCATCCGTAGCGCCTCGCGCGGGCCGACCACGACGCGGCGGGCCTCCGCATCGAGACGGATCACGTAAAGCGGTGCCGAGGCCGCGATGCCGAGGCCGCGACGCTGACCGATGGTAAAATGCGCGATACCGTGATGACGGCCGATCACATGGCCATCGGTATCGACGATGTCGCCCGGCTCCATCGCATTGGGCTTCAGCTTCTCGACGATGTCGGTATAGCGGCCGGTCGGCACGAAGCAGATGTCCTGGCTGTCCTGCTTGTCGGCAACCGACAATCCGAACTGCCGCGCCAGCTCGCGGGTCTGCGGCTTGCTCATGTCACCGAGCGGGAAGCGCAGATAATTCAACTGATCCTGCGTGGTGGCGAACAGGAAGTAGCTCTGATCGCGATCGCTGTCGGCGGCGCAGACCATGCTGCGCGAGCCGTTGCCGAGATGACGCGACGCCACGTAATGCCCCGTCGCCAGCGCCTGTGCGCCAAGCTCGCGCGCCGTCGTCAATAGATCCTTGAACTTCACCGAGCGATTGCATTCGATGCACGGCACCGGCGTTTCGCCCAATGCGTAGCTCGCCGCGAAATTGTCGATCACCTGCTCGCGAAATTTGGACTCGTAGTCCAGCACGTAATGCGGAATTCCGATCCGCTGCGCCACATCGCGCGCATCATGGATATCACGCCCGGCACAGCACGCACCCTTGCGGTGCATCGCAGCGCCATGATCGTATAACTGAAGCGTGATACCGACGACGTCATAACCCTGCGACTTCAACAGCGCCGCCGTGGCCGACGAGTCGACGCCGCCGGACATGGCGACGACGACGCGCGTGTCCTGCGGACGACCTTCGAGATCGAGACTGTTGAGCATGGTTCAAGGCCATGAGCTGCGACCGCCATCAGGCGATCAGGAAAACATGAAGCAATCCCGGAACTTACAGCGGTCCGACGATGGCTGGGATAGTGCATGTTCATATAGGTCGCCTTGCGCTCAATCAATCGCGACGGCCCGATCATGAACGGCAAATCTTGCCGCCGGGCAGAAATGACGGGGCGAAACAGCGCTGCGTCTGGGGAAGATGCGTTTCATAACATCTTGAAATCGCTGAATTTAGATCCATCGGACCGCATTGGCCCAGTCCTTGCTGCAGAGATCCGGAACCGTTCTGGAAAGGCATCCTGTGGCTCGCGTCTCGTCCGATATCGTCTCTGCCCTGTCGCTGCAGTCCGCGCGCACGAAATCTGCGCGCGACGAGACGTCGTCGTCATCGGACCCATTTGGTTCGCTGATTGACCAGAATACGCCTGCGGATGCCGCGCCGCCGGCCGCTCGCCCGGACATGCCGGTTCCTTCCCGACGCGACGACCGGCCGACGGCTGATCGACCGATCGCTGAGCGACCGAAGGCGGCCGATCGCCGAGACGACCGCGCCCCGTTGCCGCAAGACCGCCGCACCGATTCTGCACGCAAAGCATCGCCGACCGACAAAACCACCGGCAACGCCGACAAGTCGGCGAAGTCCGATCAAGCCGCTAATGCAAAGGCGGATTCGGTTGACGGCAATTCAGATGCCGCAAGCACCGATGCACCTACCGACGGCGCCCCATCCGCCACCATTGCGACGACCGCGGCGCTTGAAGTCGTTCCGGTTGTCATTGTGGCGACCAATCCATCCGGCGCGGATGCGACGGCCGCTACGGCGCCCGCAGCCGATGCCAATGGCTCACCGCAGCCGCTCGCCATCGCCGCGGCGGCTGCTTTGAAGGCCA
>JAPLPC010000590.1 GCA_026400425.1 Hyphomicrobiales bacterium
AGGCATCGGTCACGTCCGACTCGCCAATGGCCAAGTCCGCCTCGCTGAAATACACTGGTACGAGGCGACCGGCATCGGTCGCCGCGAATACAAGATCAAACATCTGCTGTGAGCAGGTTGCCATGACCAAGACCTCATCCGAACAACTGGTCATCTGCCTCGACAACGAGGGCTACGCCGCCTCGCTCGAACGACGAAAGATCTATGTCGTCTTACCCGATACCGAAGCCGAGCAGCATGGCATGCTCCGCATTATCGACGAATCCGGCGATGACTACCTCTATCCAAGGGCGTCATTCAGTCCGATCACCCTTCCCGAGCCATTGAAAAAGGCCGTGCTGGCGTCCTGAGCCTACAGCGTCTCCACCATTTCCACGCCGGTCACCGCCTTGATGGCGCCGGCGATCTGGGGCGACACGACGAAGCGGCCGTCGAGCTTGAATTCGACCTCGGTCTGTAGATCCAGCCGCAGCACGATCGAGACGTCGCCGCCGCCGGCGCCGTGACCGGTCTGGCGCTGTAGGCGTTTCTCCAGCGAATCCAGCGCCTTGGTATCTTTCATGACGATCCGCAGCCCCTTCTGGGTCTTGGCGGCGGCAGCATCCAGCGGTTCGGCGTTGAGGATGCGGGCGCGGACGTCTTCGCCCTGCAACTCGGCACCCAGCTGCAGCAGCACGGCAGCCCCGGGCTCCAGCACGTCGCGGAACTGGGCCAGGCCTTCGGAGAACAGCACCGCCTCGAAATGGCCGGTGGGATCCGACAGGCCCATGATGCCCATCTTGTTGCCGGTCTTGGTGCGGCGCTCCTGGCGCGACACCACGGTTGCGGCCACCCTGCCCGCAGTTGCACCGGTCTTTACTGCCTTGCAGAACTCCGCCCAGCTCTGCACCCGCAGCCGCTTCAGCGCGGTGGCGTAATCGTCGAGCGGATGCCCGGACAGGAAAAAGCCGATGGCGTCGTATTCCTTGCGCAGCTTCTCGGCCGCAAGCCAGTTGTCGATCTGCGGCAGCATCACGGTCGGCGCATCCACGGCGCCGCCGAACATGTCGTTCTGTCCGGAGGTCGCCGCCTCATTGGCGCGCTGGCAGGCCGCCAGAATGCTGTCGGCGCCGCCATGGACGCGGGCGCGATGCGGATCGAGCGTGTCGAAGGCGCCGGCGGCGGCCAGCGTCTCGATGATGCGCTTGTTGACGGCGCGCGGCGAGACGCGCGACGCGAAGTCCGCGAGCGAAGTGAACAGACCATTCTTGGTGCGCTCGGCGACGATCTGCTCGACCGCGCTGGCGCCGACGCCCTTCAACGCCGCCAGCGCGTAATAGATCGTGTTGTTGCCGACTTCGAACGCCACGCCCGACAGATTGATGTTCGGCGGCTCGACCTTGATGCCGAGCCGCTGCGCCTCGGCGCGGAATTCGGACAGCTTGTCCGTATTGCTCATGTCCAGCGTCATCGACGCGGCGATGAACTCGACCGGATAATGCGCCTTCATATAGGCCGTGTGATACGACACCAGCGCGTAGGCGGCGGCGTGGCTCTTGTTGAAGCCGTAGTCGGCGAACTTCGCCAGCAGATCGAAGATCGTATCGGCCTGCCCTTTCGGCACGCCGTTCTTGACCGAGCCCTCGACGAAGATGGCGCGCTGCTTCTCCATCTCGGCGCGGATCTTCTTGCCCATCGCACGGCGCAACAGGTCGGCGTCGCCGAGCGAATAGCCGGCCATCACCTGGGCGATCTGCATCACCTGTTCCTGATAGATGATGACGCCGTAGGTTTCCTTCAGGATCGGCTCGAGGATCGGATGCAGATATTCCGGTTCTTCATCGCCGTGCTTGCGCGCGCAATAGGTCGGGATGTTCGCCATCGGGCCGGGACGATACAGCGCGACCAGCGCGATGATGTCCTCGAAACGGTCGGGCCGCATATCCACCAGCGCGCGCCGCATGCCCGCACTTTCCACCTGGAACACGCCGACCACCTCGCCGCGCGCCAGCATCTCGTAGCTCGCGGCATCGGTGATCGCCGTGGTGGCGAGATCGACATCGATCTGGCGCTGCTTGAGCAGCTTCACCGCGACATCGAGCACGGTGAGCGTCTTCAGGCCGAGGAAGTCGAATTTCACGAGGCCGGCAGGCTCGACCCATTTCATGTTGAACTGGGTGACCGGCATATCGGATTTGGGATCGCGATACATCGGCACCAGTTCGGACAAAGGCCGATCGCCGATCACGATGCCCGCCGCATGCGTCGAGGCGTGGCGCGTCAGACCTTCCAGCTTCTGCGCGATGGCGAATGCCTTGGCGACGATAGGGTCCTCGTCGCGCGCCGCCTGCAGTTTCGGCTCATCCTCGATCGCCTGCTTCAGCGTCACCGGAGCCGCTGGATTCTGCGGCACAAGCTTGGTCAGCTTGTCGACCTGGCCATAGGGCATCTGCAGCACGCGGCCGACGTCGCGCAGCACGCCGCGCGCCTGCAGCGTTCCGAAGGTGATGATCTGCGCCACCTGATCGCGGCCATAGCGCTGCTGCACATAGGTGATGACCTCGCCGCGACGATCCTGGCAGAAGTCGATGTCGAAGTCGGGCATCGAGACGCGTTCCGGATTGAGGAAGCGCTCGAACAGCAGGTTGAATTGCAGCGGGTCGAGATCGGTGATGGTCAGCACCCATGCGACCAGCGAGCCCGCGCCCGAACCGCGGCCCGGCCCGACCGGAATGCCCTGGGCTTTCGCCCATTTGATGAAGTCGGCAACGATCAGGAAGTAGCCGGCATCGTTCATGCGCGCGATCACGCCGAGCTCGAAATCGAGCCGCGCACGATAGTCCTCCTCGCTGCGCCCCTGCGACAGGCCGTGCACCTTCAAGCGGCGATCGAGGCCTTCGACGGCCTGCCGGCGCAACTCGTCGGTTTCCTCCTGCGCGGCCGCCTCGGCATCGCTGCCGGCGCCCACGGTGAAGCGCGGCAGGATCGGTTTGCGCGTCCGCGGGCGATAGGCGCAGCGCTCGGCGATCTCCACGGTGGAGGCCAGCGCTTCCGGCAGATCGGCGAACAGCACCGCCATTTCGGCGCGCGTCTTGAAGCGATGATCGGGGGTCAGCTGCTCGCGGTCGCTCTCGGCAATCATCCTTCCGCCGGCGATACACAAAAGCGCATCATGCGCCTCGTGATCTTCGGCGGTGGCGAAATACGGCTCGTTGGCAGCCACCAGCGGAATGCCGCGGCTGTAAGCGAGATCGATCAGCCCGGCCTCGGCGCGGCGTTC
>JAPLPC010000526.1 GCA_026400425.1 Hyphomicrobiales bacterium
CGCGCCAACGCCCGATCTGCTGCTCCGTGGTCGCGCGAGCCGACGCAGGATTAGCGTAATATGCCCGATACCAGAGCGCCGTCTCTTCGATGACCTTTTCTGTGTCCCATGCCGGGCGCCAACCCAGGATGTTTCGCGCATTGCTACTATCAAGAGCAAGAGCACCAGCTTCATGAACCGGATTGTTCATGAAATTAATCTGCGGCCGCTCCCAATGCTTGGACATGAGCTCCAAGACATCCCTCACCGAGAACTGTTTCGTATCGAGCGGTCCGAGATTCCAGGCTCTCGCATAACGCCCGGGGTCTGCCGAGATTAAACCGGAGAGCAACATCAGATAGCCGTGCACCAGCGCCAGGACATGCTGCCAGGGACGCGTCGCGTCCGGATATCGGAGCGTGAGGCTCTCAGCGCGAACAACAGCCCGGACAAAATCGGGAATCAGCCGGTCCTCAGACCAGTCACCGCCGCCAACAATATTGCCGCCACGCGCAGTAGCCACGGCCGGTGCCTCACCGGAAGCCCACGGGTACGACGCTGCATAGCTTTGGATAATGATTTCAGCGGCTGCTTTTGAAGCGCTGTATGGATCCTTGCCGCCGAGAGGGTCATTCTCGCGATAGGGCCACGACCACTCGTTGTTCCGGTAGACCTTGTCAGTTGTGACGCACAGAATTCCGCGCACCCCCTTCTGCTCCCGAGCAACTTCCAGAACATTGGCGGTTCCCTGAGCATTGACCTCAAATGTCCGCAGCGGCTCACGATAGGAGCGACGCACCAGAGGTTGAGCAGCGAGGTGCAGGATGAGCTCCGGCCTGAAGTCGCAGATCGCCTTTCTCAGCGCTGTAAAATCAGTAATATCTCCAAAAACAGTGGGAACACCCTCACAATTCAGCGCACTGAACAAATCAGGAGAGGTTTCTGGCGGCAGCGAAAACCCGGCGACGTTCGCACCAATCATCTTCAGCCACACAGACGCCCAACCGCCTGTAAAGCCGGTGTTGCCCGTGACTAATATCCTACGGCCAACCAAAGATGCTTCGAATGGCAGGAGATCTATCGACATATTCAAACTTGACATGAGGTGTGGTGATCAGCGTGGTTTTCAGCGCGCGCGTGCGAACCTTGGGTCCCAGCTTCTCGCAGACTAGCGGGACTTCATCAAGCAATGCTATCGGCCGCAGGCTGCCCGATGCCGATATCTCGGGAAAACCTCCCCTTTGTGCTGAGCGTCAGGCGGAACCGGATTGTGAGACCGAGCCGCGGGACATCAATTCGAGACGGCGCCGGGCCCGGCGTCCGATCAGTGAGACAAGCAAGACGGTTGACGCCACGGCAAATACAACCGGAAGATAGCCCCAATAACTGTCATAGCGAATTGTGAGTGCCTCCTTCCCCGTGGCGCCGAGAAACACGAAAAGCGCTGCTTGAGGAATGGAAAACACGAATGTCGCCAGCGCATAGTCGAGGATATTTATCCTAGTCAACCCGAACAGGTAGTTCTGCATCACGCTTGGAACCGGGACCCCCGAGCGCATGACGGCAACAACGCGCCAGCCTTCGCTATCGATAATATCCAGGACCGCGCTCAGTTTCTCGCGCCGCCGGATCAATTGAAGAAACCAGGCCCTGAAGAAAAAGCCGAACGCCAGAATGGAGCCTGCGGTAATGCTCGGAATAATGACGGCGAGCGAACTCAGGCCGTAAGCCGCTCCCGCGCCGATCAGTAATACGGTTCGCGGAATGGGCAAAAAAGCTGCAATGATGAAACCAGCGGCCAGCCATGTGCTCGAGAGGCTACCCAGCTCGACCAAGCTGCCTGAATCCAACCAGTATATGCCTGTCATGAGGCGCGATGCCTAGCATCGGCTTCCTGTGAAGCCAACAGAGAATCAAAGGTCGATGGATGTCGATGCCCACTGCCGCCGAGTAGGCGCAGATCCCGGCTTTGCGGCAGCTGCTTTGCTGAGATCATATCCGGCCTGTCGGCCTGAATATTGCGCCTCACCTGACATACTTCTTACTCGCTTTCGAATGCTGCGGCGCAATAGTCCCCGACAGCGCCAATTTGCCGGGCAGATTGTCCGGCGCGAGACATTTTCCGCGTCTGGTTTAACGTAGGGACGATGACCACGGAAGGTTCATTAGTCGAATGGCCTGCGATGGCCGGGCGCGCTAAGCTCCGGGCGTTACCGTGGACGGGATAAAGAGCGCGCCAAGCGCCGTATCTGGGAGGGCATGCGTGACGGTTGCTTTGGAAGTACGCGGCGTATCATTGCGCTTTGGCGGTGTGCGCGCGCTCACCGATGTGAGCTTCGCCGTCAATCAGGGCGAGCTGTTCTCCATCATCGGGCCGAACGGCGCCGGCAAGACCTCCATCGTCAATTGCATCTCCGGCCGCTACAAGCCGACCGAAGGCCAGCTGTTCTACGGCGGCCGCGAAATCACCAACCTCAACACCAATGCGCGTCCGCGTATCGGCATCGGCCGCACCTTCCAGAATCTGGCGCTGTTCCACCATATGAGCGTGCTCGACAACATCATGGTCGGCCGCCATCACCTGTTGAAAAACAACTTCCTCACCGGCTCGCTGTACTGGCTCACCGGCGCGCGCCGCGAAGAACTCGAACATCGCCGCAAGGTCGAGGAGATCATCGACTTCCTCGATCTGCAGAGCGTGCGCAAGGCGACCGCCGGCACCCTGCCTTATGGTTTGCGCAAGCGCGTCGAACTGGCGCGCGCGATGGCGCTGGAGCCCAACCTCATCCTCCTCGACGAGCCGATGGCCGGCATGAATTTCGAAGAGAAGGAGGACATGGCCCGCTACATCGTCGATCTCAACGAAGAGTTCGGCATGACCGTGATGATGATCGAACACGACATGGGCGTGGTGATGGACATCTCCCATCGCGTGATGGTGCTCGATTTCGGCCGCAAGATCGCCGAGGGCGATCCCGCCGCGGTGCTCGCCGATCCGCATGTCAGGCGCGCTTATCTCGGCGAGGAGGACGAGTTGCTGGTCGATCCCGACGACGCTCCCGCGCAAGAGGAGAGCGCCGCGTGATGGACTATGCAGCCCGCGTCAAACAAGCGGACACCTATCCGAAACTGCTACGTCTGAATGCGAGGGAGCACGGCAAAGAGATTGCGCTGCGCGAAAAGGATTTCGGGCTGTGGCGTGAATTCACCTGGAACGACTACCACGCCCGGGTAAAGGATTTTACGCTCGGCATGGTCGAGCTCGGCATCGGCAAGGGTGACGTGGTCGGCATCATCGGCGACAACCGGCCGGACTGGGTGTCTGCGGAAATCGCGGCCCATGCCATCGGCGGCATGAGCCTCGGGCTCTATCGCGACGTGCTAAATGAAGAGGCCGCCTATCTCCTCAACTATGGCGAGGCGAAGATCGTCTTCGCCGAGGACGAGGAGCAGATCGACAAGCTGCTGACACTGGCCGATCGCGTTCCGGCGCTGAAGCACATCGTCTACAGCGATCCGCGCGGCATGCGGAAATATGACGACCCGCGGCTGCTGGACGCCGACAAGCTCGCGCAGATGGGCCGCGATCGCGCAGAGAAAGAGCCGGACCTTTACGACCAGTTGGTCGAAGCCACCCGAGGCGAAGACGTCGCGATCCTGTGCACGACATCGGGCACCACATCGAACCCGAAGCTCGCGATGCTTGCCGCCGGCCGTGTGCTCGGCCATTGCGCGGTCTATCTCGCCTTCGATCCCAAGGGGCCCGATGACGAATATGTCTCGGTGCTGCCGCTGCCCTGGATCATGGAACAGGTCTATGCGCTCGGCAAAGGCCTGCTGTCGCGGATGAAGGTCAACTTCGTCGAGCAGGCCGACACCATGATGAACGATTTTCGCGAGATCGCGCCAACCTTCGTGCTGTTCGCGCCGCGGGTGTGGGAAGGCATCGCCGCCGATGTGCGGGCGCGGGTGATGGATGCGTCGCCGCTGAAGCAGAGCCTGTATGAGCTCGGCATGAAAACGGGGTTGAATGCTCTCGCCGACGGTAAGCGCTCGGTCGTGGCCGACGCCCTGCTGTTCCGCGCGCTGCGCGACCGGCTCGGCTTCACGCGCCTGCGTTCGGCCGCCACCGGCGGCGCGGCGCTCGGACCGGACACGTTCAAGTTCTTCCGCGCCATGGGCGTGCCGTTGCGCACGCTGTATGGCCAGACCGAGACTTTAGGCGCCTTCACTCTGCATGCGCCCGACGCCGTCGATCCCGACACCACGGGCATTGCCATGGGCGATGGCATCGAGATCGAAGTGCGCGATCCCGATGTGCAGGGTGTCGGCGAGATCGTGGTCCGGCACCCGAACATGTTTCTCGGCTATTACAAAAATCCGGAGGCCTCCGCCGCCGACATGCGCAATGGATGGATGTATTCCGGCGACGCCGGCTATTTCAACGAGGCGAAGCAGCTCGTCGTCATCGACCGCATCAAGGATCTCGCGGAGACCGCGCGCGGCGAACGCTTCTCGCCGCAATATATCGAGAACAAGCTGAAATTCTCGCCCTACGTCGCCGAGACTGTGGTGCTCGGCGACGGCCGCGACGCGCTGGCGGCCATGATTTGCATCCGTTTCTCGATCATTTCGAAATGGGCGGAAAAGAACCGATTGTCCTTCACCACCTATACCGATCTGTCGTCGCGCCCCGAAGTCTATGCGCTGCTGCAGAAGGAGGTCGAGACCGTCAACGCGACATTGCCGCCGGCGCAGCGCATCTCGCGCTTCCTGCTGTTGTACAAGGAGTTAGATGCGGATGACGGCGAACTCACCCGCACCCGCAAAGTCCGGCGTAGCGTCATCAACGACAAATATGCCGACATCATCGACGGCATCTATGGCGGCAAGAGCGAGATCCCCGTGGATACGACGATCCGGTTTCAAGACGGCACCTCGCAGCGGATCCGGACTAAGCTGAAGGTGGTGGACATGCGGCATAGCGCGCGGATGGAGGCGGCGGAATGATGCGGCTGAGCGTCATTGAGAGTCCCCCTCACCCGGCTTCCACGCGCTGCGCGCGTTACAGCCGACCTTTCCCCGCAAGCGGGGAGAGGTTAAATGACTGCGCTGCCTCGGTTCTAGCTAACCTCGCCCCGCTTGCGGGGAGAGGTAGTACGCCGCCGATGTTTCCCAAGACGTCGTTGTTCCAAAAGCGCAACACGCGGTAACGGTGATCGGTGAGCCAGTTGTCGCGTATGACATCAGCGACGTTGTCGGCATGCTGCCCGCCATCGACTTCGATAATCAGCCGATGCTCACGGCAGACGAAATCCACAGTGTAGGGCCCGATCGGCTCTTGCCGAACGAATTTGCAGCCGTCGATCTGGCGCGCGCGCAAGCGGTTCCAGAGCTTTGTCTCGGCGTCGGTGGACGCTTGACGCAAGCGCCGCGAACGCGCGGTCCGCACTCCGTTCGCTTCGCGCATGTGGAAGCTCCCCCTCACCCGGCGCTGCGCGCCGACCTCTCCCCGCAAGCGGGGAAGAGGTTAGCACCACGGCGCCGAAAATGAACACGCAGTTCCTTCTCCAGCTTCTCGTCAACGGCCTCGTGGTCGGCACGCTGTATGGCGTAGTCGCGATGTCGTTCGTGCTGATCTACAAGGCGACTCAGGTGGTGAACTTCGCGCAGGGCGAATTGCTGCTGATCGGCGCATGGGTGTGCTGGACGTTGCTGACCAAGTATCAGGTGCCGTTCTGGGTGGGCATGCCGATGACGCTGGTCTTCATGTTCGTATTCGGCATCCTCATTCAGGTGGTGATCCTGCGGCCATTGATCGGCGAACCGATCATCTCGGTGATCATGGTCACCATCGCGCTCTCTGCCGTGTTCCAGGCCGCGCTGAAATGGATCTTCGGCGTCAATCCGCAGCCATTTCCGCGCGTGTTCAACAGCCAGGCGGTGACGATCGGCAGCCTGCAGATCCAGACCGTCTATGTGATGAGCCTCGTCGTCTCCGTGCTGATGATGATCGGCATGGCGTGGTTCTTCAAAGTCTCGAAATGGGGCCTCGCGATGCGCGCCACCGCATTCAATCAACAGGTGGCGCAATCACTGGGCATTTCGGTGAAGACCGTGTTCGCCATGGCGTGGGCGATCTCGGCGATGGTCTCGGCGGTCGCGGGCGTCGTCGTCGCCGTCGTCAATGGCGTCTCATCCGGCTTGTCGATCTACGGCATCAAGGTATTCCCCGCGGTCATCCTCGGCGGTCTCGATTCCATCGCCGGCGCGGTGGTCGGCGGCATCATCATCGGGCTCCTGGAAAACTTCGCACAATTCATCGACAGCGAATATCTGCACTGGGGCAACCTGTACGAGATCGCGCCGTTCTACGTGCTGATTATCATTCTGATGATCAAGCCTTACGGCCTGTTCGGCACCAAAGACATCGAGCGGGTATAGACCATGGCCAATTCCACACTCCTGCCCGCCGGCGACTTCCGCTCCTCCTATGCGGTCGACACCACGATCTTCCCGACCACCACAAGCCGCAATTTTGCGATCCTGGGCATCGCTCTCATCTGCCTCGCGCCGGTGATCTTCAGCGATTACTGGTTGTCGATCCTGATCCAGATCGGCATCTATGGCATCGCCGCGCTCGGGCTCAACATCCTGGTCGGCTTCACCGGCCAGATCTCCATCGGCCACGCCGCCTTCTTCCTGCTCGGCGCTTTCACATCGGCCTATATCTCCAACAAGACGTCCATCCCCGTCTTCTTCGCAATCCCGCTGGCCGGCGTCGTCACCGCCATTGTCGGCTTGATCTTCGGCCTGCCGGCAGCGCGGCTGAAGGGGCTCTATCTCGTCATCGCCACGCTGGCCGCGCAATATATCCTGATCGACTTCTTCTCCCGCGCGGAATGGTTTACGGGCGGTTCGGTGCCGGCCATGGCTGAGCCGTTCTCCATCTTCGGCTATGTGCTGCGCGGTGACCGGCAGTATTTCTACGTCGTGCTGGCCTATGTCGTGGTCAGCTATCTGCTGGTCACCAATCTGATGCGCTCGCGCGACGGACGCGCGCTGGTGGCGGTGCGCGACCATTATCTTTCCGCCGAGATCATGGGCATCAATCTCACCAAATACCGCACGCTTTCGTTTGGATTGGCGGCCTTCTTCGCCGGCATCGCCGGCGCGCTCTACGCGCATTATCAGCTCGTGGTCTCCAACGAAGGCTTCGGCATCGAGCGCTCGATCCTGTTCCTGGCCATGGTGATCATCGGCGGCACCGGCTCGATCATGGGCATCGACAAGGCGCTGGCGCTCAACAACAACCTCACCTTTCTGCGCGAGATCGCCATCGGCGTCATTATCATCGCCTTCCTGGTGTTCGAGCCGGACGGGCTCGCGCATCGCTGGCGACAGATCAAGGCCTACTGGAAACTCTACCCGTTCTCGCATTGAGAACGGCGGACTGCTCAAGACCATAAAACATAAAACGCTGGGAGAATGCTCATGACGATGAAATCATTCCTGACTTCTGCATCACTCGCTCTTCTCATTGCAGGCGCCTCGGCCTCCGCACAGGCGCAGATCGCCATCGGCCATCTCGCCGATTATTCCGGCGGCACATCTGACGTCGGCACGCCCTATGGCCAGGGCGTGGTCGACACCTTCGCCTGGATTAACAAGAATGGCGGCATCGGCGGCAAGCAGGTCAATCTCGACAGCAACGACTATGGCTATCAGGTGCCGCGCGCGATCGCGCTGTACAAGAAGTGGTCGGGCGGCGACAAGGTCTCGGCCATCATGGGCTGGGGCACCGCCGAC
>JAPLPC010000613.1 GCA_026400425.1 Hyphomicrobiales bacterium
ACACCGGGCGCATGTGGTTGGTCTGCACCAGCGGATCGCCATAGGCGGACTCGACGCCCCACAGCGCCAGCAGCGTGCCGCGCTCGACGCCGAAATCGCGCTCGATGCGATCGAACAATCCGGCGTTCTTGCGCAACGCCTCCTTGCCGGCGGTGATGCGCCAGTCCGAGGCGCGGCGATTGACATATTGCCAGAGCTGCTCGTGGAACTCCGGCTGCTTCTTCATCTTCTGGAACACGGACATGTCCGGCTCCAGTCGGCCCATCACGCGGTCATAGGTGGCGCTGGAGATGCCTTTGGCCGCAGCCTTGACGCGGAAGCCTTCGCGCCACGCGTCGAAACCGGCGGGCGCCGCATGGGCTCCCACTGGCATTGCAAGCAACACTCCGGCGCCAAGCGCGGAGTGCAGGAGCGTGCGGCGGGAGATGCGAGAATCGATCTGAGCCATGGGCGCAGTCTAGCGCGGGATCACGGCAGGCGGCAGGGTGAAGCTGTCGCAGCGGGGCGGTTGCTTGCCTCGTGCATTGTTGCTTGCCACGTCAGCGCTCCCTCGCCATCAGTATGGAACCGAACAGGAGAGACACGATGTCGAAGAACGTGACGGCCCGCAGCGAATTTGCTGATTTCCGGGCGCTGGTGCCGGATCTGGAGACGAAGGTGCGTGCGCTGGCCAGCGCCGCCGCCGAGGCGGGCCTCGACAAGGCGCTGCTGGAACTCGTCAAGATCCGCGTCTCCCAGATCAATGGCTGCGCGTTCTGCGTCCAGTTTCATGTCAATCAGGCCGAGGGCCTCAGCGTCGGATCGGACAGACTGCACCAGCTCGCGGTCTGGCGCGAAGCGCAGGTGTTCTCGCCGCGCGAGCGCGTGGCGCTGGCTTGGGCGGAAGCGCTGACGCTGCTGCCGCAGGGCGTCGGTGACGAACTCTATGCCGAAGCGAGCAGCGAATTCGATGCGAAGGAACTGGCTTATCTGTCCTCGGCCATTGCCGGCATCAATGTCTGGAACAGGCTCGGCGTGATGTATCGCTGGACGCCGCCGGCCGCCAAGACGAGATAGGCAAAAGTAAAAGCCCCGGTAGCTTTTCAGCTTCCGGGGCTTGATATCAGGTCGTCCTGCGAAGGATCAGTCCTTGGCACGCTCGACGTAGGAGCCGTCTTCGGTCAGCACCACGATGCGGGTGCCGGTGCCGACATGCGGGGGAACCGCGGAACGGACGCCGTTGGACAGGATCGCCGGCTTGTAGGACGACGAGGCGGTCTGCCCCTTGGTCACCGGCTCGGTTTCGACGACTTCCAGCGTCACGCGCTGCGGCAGCACGATGGCGACCGGAACCAGGTCGTGCAGCGACAGCTTCACGATCATGTTTTCCTGCAGGTAAGGCGCGGAATTGCCGATCACGTCTGGCGGCACCTGAACCTGGTCGTAGTTTTCCTGGTTCATGAAGTGGTAGCCATCGGCGTCCTGATAGAGGTAGGAGAAGTTCTGGTCCTCGATGGTCGCCTTTTCCACCTGGTCGGTGGTCTTGTAACGCTCCGAGATCTTCACACCGTCGCTGATGCGGCGCATTTCGATCTGGCTGACCGGGGTGCCTTTGCCGGGATGAATGTTCTCGGCGGACAGAACGACGTAGAGCTTACCGTCTTGCTCGATGACGTTGCCCTTGCGAATAGAACTGGCGATGACTCTCACAGTGCATTTTCCTGAATTTGTCGGCCGAGGCCGGACTGGGCATGATTGCCGCGCGGCCTGCGAAGCGATTTCGGGCTGCAACATACTGATTTGCGGTCGGAATGCCAGCGCCTTGCAACCGAAAAAGGCTGCGTCTTGACCGCTGGAACCGACCCGATTTCGCCGTGGTGGAGCCCGCACCGGCATGCCGACCGCCGCGGTTTCCTGGCCGGACGGGGCCAGATCACACGCGCCGTCCGGTCGTGGTTCGAGGCCGAGGGGTTCACCGAGGTCGAAACCGGGGCTTTGGTGGTGTCGCCGGGCAATGAGACCCATCTGCATGCGCCGCGGGCCGATCTGACTGGACATGACGGCGACAAGCGTGAGCGCTATCTGCGGACGTCACCGGAATTTGCCTGCAAAAAGCTGATGGCGGCTGGTGAAACCCGCATTTTCGAGTTCGCGCGGGTGTTTCGCGATCGCGAGCGCGGCGATCGGCATCTGCCGGAATTCACCATGCTGGAATGGTACCGCGCCAACGAGGACTATGAGGCCGTCATCCGCGACACCTTGGCGATCATCAAGCTGGCCGCTGACATGGCGGGGACGCAGGTGTTCGACTTCCGCGGCAGCCGCGCCGATACGAGCCTGCCAGCGGACATCATCACCGTTTTCGACGCTTTCGCGCGCTTTGCCGGCGTGGATCTGGCGGCAACAGTGCGGCAAGGCACGGGTGACCGCGATGCCTTGGCCATGGCTGCGAAGGACAGCGTGCGCGTTGCCGAGGACGACACCTGGTCGGATATCTTCAGCAAGATCCTTGTCGAACATGTCGAGCCGCATCTCGGACAGGGGCGGCTGACGGTGATAACCGAATATCCGACGCCGGAAGCAGCGCTTGCGCGGACCAAGACGACCGATCCGCGGGTCGCAGAGCGGTTCGAGGTGTATGCCTGCGGCGTCGAGCTTGCGAACGGATTTGGCGAACTCACCGATGCCGAAGAACAGCGTCGCCGTTTCGTCGAGTCGATGGACGAGAAGCAGCGTCGCTATGGCGAGCGCTATCCGATCGATGAGGATTTTCTCGCAGCCGTGGCTGTGATGCCGCCGGCCTCGGGCGTCGCATTGGGATTCGATCGGCTGGTGATGCTGGCCACCGGCGCCACCAGGATCGATCAGGTGGTGTGGGCGCCACCGGTATGAAAAGACGCGGATGAACGGGCCCATCAAATTTGCAGCCACGCTGCGGCAGGCGAGCGAGCTGGTGGCCGAAGGCCTTGCGCCGGCACAGGCGCTGGCCGCCCTCGAACGCGTGTCCGCGCGCTATGCGGTGGCGGTGACGCCGGCAGTTGCCGAACTCATCGATGCCGATGATCCCGACGATCCGATCGCACGACAATACATTCCCGATCCGCGCGAGCTCGATGCGCAACCGAACGAGCGCGACGATCCGATCGGCGATCACGCTCATGCCCCCGTCGATGCCATCGTGCATCGCTATCCCGATCGCGTGCTGTTCAAGCTGGTGCATGTCTGCGCGGTGTATTGCAGGTTCTGTTTCCGCCGCGAGATGGTAGGGCCGGGCAAGGAGACGGCACTGTCGCGCGAGGCCTATGCCAACGCGCTCGCCTATATCCGCACCCATGATGAGATCTGGGAAGTGATCCTCACCGGCGGCGATCCGTTGATGCTGTCGCCGCGGCGGCTGGCGGAGATCATGGCCGACCTCGCGGCCATTGATCACGTGAAGATCATTCGGCTGCATACGCGCGTGCCGGTCGCCGATCCCGGGCGTGTCAGCCAAGAGATGGTCGCAGCGCTGCGCGTAAAAGGCGCAACAACCTGGGTCGCGCTGCATGCCAATCATCCGCGCGAATTCACCGACGCGGCGCGGGCCGCGTGCGCGCGCATGATCGATGCGGGCATCCCGATGGTCAGTCAGTCCGTGCTTTTGCGCGGCGTCAATGACAACGCGGCGGTGCTGACATCCTTGATGCGCAGCTTCGTCGAGAACCGCATCAAACCCTATTACCTGCATCATGGCGACCTCGCGCCCGGCACCGCGCATCTGCGCGCCACCATCGCCGAAGGGCAGGCGCTGATGCGCGCCTTGCGCGGCCATGTGTCCGGCCTTTGCCAGCCCGACTATGTGCTCGATATCCCCGGCGGTTACGGCAAGGCACCGATCGGGCCGGGTTATTTGTCGCAAGAAGCCGTGATCAAGGCCGCAGAGGGCGATGCCACGTCATCGGAATTGAGCTATCGTGTGATGGATTATTGCGGCGACGTGCATATTTATCCACCTGAACCATGAGCGTGTTTATCGTGGCGTTGGTGTCGGAGACAGCAAGATGAAAACACTATTCGTGATGACGGCGAGCGTCTTCGTGCTCGGACATTCCGTGCTCGGAGAATCCGTGGCGCTCGCGCAGGATTCGCAGCGAAACCTGCCGCCGAAACATCTGCGGTCGCAGCCATCTGACAGCGGCAATCTGCCGCCGGCACCGATCGGCCATCGTCAGCCGCGTCCGGGCGATCTGCCGCCGGAGACCGGCAAGGACGATCCGGGCCGCATCGACGCGCAGGATCGCGAGCTCGATCGCATGATCAAGAATATCTGCAAGGGCTGCTGAGCGTCGGATAGGTTGAGCGCAGCGATACCCATCGCCCCTTGCGCCATGGGTATCGCTGACTCATCATCCGACTGGCTCATGCCTTGTTGCGGGCGGCCAGTGCCATCGCGATCAGCGAGGAGCCGCCGATCAAGAGGTTGATTCCGACCAGCAGGCCGATCGCCCATGTGGCCGAGCCGGGAAGGCCGGAGATGATCATGAATGCGATCAGGATATCCATCAGGCCGGAGAAAGCCATCCAGCTCCAGCGCGCGGACAATTCCTTGCGGTGTTGAAGCGCATACATGATGGTCGCGACGCCTTCGGCGAGGAAATAGATTCCCACCACCACCGTGAGCGTCAGCACGCCTTCGACGGGCCGCGTCAGCAGGATGATGCCGGCGGCGATGCCGAGCAGGGCTGAAACCAGCGACCAGATGAAGCCCGGCGCCTGCCGCGCCCAGAAGGTCATCAGCAAGGCGGCGATGCCGGAAATCAAGAACATCCAGCCCAGCATCACGGTGACGGCGATGCTGGCGATCGGCGGCACGACGATCGCGGCAAGGCCGAGAATCACCAGTACGATGCCTTCGATCAGGAACGCCTTCCAGTGGTTGCGGACCGTCTCGCTCATTTTCGACTGCAGATTTGCAAAGTCAGGGGGCATGGTCATGGGGTAACTTTCTGATCTGCGCCTCAGGGCGCATCGCGGCGACTATAGCCGCAACCGGATCGCAGAGCGAAAGCTCTGTGGCCGAGATCGTCGATGCAGACAATTTGAGTGATCGCTATCTCTGAACCGGCAGCGCGGGGGCGACCGTGCGCAAGCGGTTGCGGCCGAAGAAATAAGCGGCACTGGTCAGGACCAGCAGCAGCACGCCGATCACGATCGAGGTCAGGCCGAGCGGCACCAGCACCATCGTCACGGTGCGCTCGGGATTGCTGTACCAATGACGCAGCGACGAAATCAGGAACGCCGTGCCCGCAAAGCCCGCGGCGCCGCCGGCGAAGGTGAACGCCCACATCCCGCGTAACTGCGCGAGCCGTTCGCGCGAGACGTCGGTGTTCGGCGCGTGATGGGCGCTGATCCGGCGCCATGGTGCCGAAGCCGAACAGCATGCCGGCGCCCTCCAGCGCGCGGCGGCCAAGACCGACGATCTCCGGATATTGCTGCAGCGTCAGCAGAGGCAAATCGTAACAGGCATGCAGGGCCACCGGGGCCAGAACGATCAGCAGCGGCGTGCGAATGAAGGCCATCGTATCACGGCGATGCGCGCCGAGCGCACGGCCGGATCGGGCGATCGCAATATAGGCACCGGCGATGACGCCGAGTGCGCCGTGAAAGGGTACGGTGAGAACGCTGCGCAGCACCGCCAAAGTGCGCCACATCTCCGGATAGTTGAGGAGATAGACGAGGTTTTCATAGGCCGCGAAGCCGAGGCCGGCGGCGGCGCCATACACCACGGTGTCCATGGGATCCGCTGTGCGCGCGCGCTGGGTGGACACGGCAACGATCACCAGGATCTTGACGATCTCTTCCGGGGCGGCGATCCCGAACACCGCATGCAGCACCATCGCCCAGGTCGGATCCTCGGTCAGGCCGGGGATCGCGGCAAACATGGCGCGGGCAAATCCGAGCAGCGAAATGCTGGCTGCACCGAGCAGGAACGATGCCCAAACCAGCCCGGGCGGACCCGGACGCTCATCCGCGGCAATGATCAGCCACAGCACCAGCAATGCGGGCGCGACGGCAGCCAGTCCGATCACCGTGGGGAGAGATTCGAGATTGTCCATCATGGATTAAGTATAGGGCCCGTGTGCGGTGGGGAAGGGTCGGTACGGTCGCAGCGGGAGGTTGTCTTCTGCGCGTCTGGCGCTGATCCCCGGGGCAGCCGCAATCGCTTCAGGCT
Organism: Hyphomicrobiales bacterium; assembly: GCA_026400425.1. Classification (GTDB taxonomy): domain Bacteria; phylum Pseudomonadota; class Alphaproteobacteria; order Rhizobiales; family Xanthobacteraceae; genus Tardiphaga. The sequence continues at coordinate 6,191 of JAPLPC010000613.1, forward strand.
GCGTCACGCCGGTGAGCGAACGGAGGCGCGCGGAACCAAACGGGACCCGGCCGATTGGAACTGCAAGTGATACTCTAACAGGACATGACCATGGCCGATGACAAGCAGATGCCGCCCTATATTTACGAGGGTGCGGATATCGTATCCGAGGAGAAATCCACTTTGGCCGAGGTCGTGGATACGGTGAAAGGCGCGGCCCATCGCGTCGGCCACACGATCGAGCGCGTCGGTGACACCATCGAGGCCGGCAAAAAGCCGGGCATGCCGCTGAGCATCCTCGCAAATGTGGCGCGAGAGGCGCCGCTGGGATCGTTGCTAGTGGCGTTTCTGCTTGGCGTGGCCGTGGCACGGCCGCGCCGTCACTAGATGAGCGACATCAGGCTGGAGCGATGGCAGAACATCGCTCCAGCACCTATAAAAACCTGAAATCTTGTCATCGACTGAAGTCTAGCAATAGCGCGCAGTTAGCGGCCGCGCTTGCGCTGCACCGTGGCCGATTTGCTGCGTTTCACGGCGCGCGAGCGCGCACGGCGTGGGGTCTCGCGGGCTGCGGGCTTGTCGTCGCCGACAGTCGTACTGGCAAAAGACTGTCGCAGATTGTCCAGCGTGGATGTCAGGGCACCGACCTGTTCGGTGAGCTTGCGCGTCTCGGCCTGCTGCGACGTCATCAGACGTTGCATCGTCTGCAACTGATCCTGCACCACCTGGAGCTGATCGATGGATTGCTGCTGGGTGGCCTCGATGCCCTTGGTCTTCTCGACGATCTGCTCGGAGACCTGAGCGACGCGAGCCTGCTGCAGCCGGGTGGCGGTGAGCCGTTCCGGCTCCGGGGAACTGCCGCTGTAAGCACGCCAGCCGAAGATTCCGCCGATGCCGACCACCACAAGCATCAGCGCAACCGCCGTGATGACGATCGGTTGCTGACCGATGTGCTGGCCGCGCGTACGCGACGGCGGCGCCGTCGGGTCAGCCCGCAACGGTGCGCGCGTCGGGTCAGCGACTTGCATGGGGGGCAATGCCCGGTTGTCCGAATGGCTCGTCGTCATCTCGACCATGAAGCTCAAAGTCCTCTGGCGGGCGATCGTTCCAGCCGGGACGGGAATCCCGGCGCGTGCAGGAACCGGTAAACTTGCCGTGAAGTTCAACCAAAATGAGGCAAGCGATGGATCGGCCGCCTGCGCAATAAGCCATCTGGCGTCCGCGACCTAGACGTAGTGTCGTCGGACAAGCAGGTATTGGCGGGGCTCAGTTCACTTTGCCCGGGCCTGTCCGATGCTGTCCCGGTTGACGTTCGACCAGGCGGGCTTGTCCGGTGCGAAGCGGGCCCGGAGATAGCGGACCAGGGCGGCGGTAGCGTCGTCATCGAGCGATCCGGCGAAGGCGGGCATGGCCGTGACGTCGTCGCGGGTGCCGACTGGCATCGGGATGCCCTGATAAATTGCGGAGATCACATTGGTAGGCCTGGCGGCGTGCAGATTGGTGTTGAGCGCAAGGGACGCGATCCGGCTGTCGCTGCCGTGGCACGTCGCGCACGCGCCATCGAATATGCGGGCGCCGACTGGTTCCAGCATGTTGGCGCCCGACGCTGAACTGTCCGACGCCGCGATGACGGCCTGCGGGCTCGTGGTTGTCGACGCAGCGGTGTTGAAGCTCGCCAGATAGGTCGCCATCGCGCGGATATCCGTATCCGGCAGCGGCTGCAGCGTTTCGATCACATGGGCCATCGGGCCGGCGGCCGCGCCATGTTCATGCGACCGGCCGGTCCGCAGATAGTCGTACAGCGCCTGTTCGGTCCAGCCGATCGGAGATAGCGACGTCGAGGTGAGGGCGGGGGCGTCCCAGCCATCGGCAAAGCCGCCGGCGAGATGGGCTGTACCCTTGGCTTCGGCGCCGAGCGCGTTGCGCGGCGAATGGCAGGCCGAGCAATGACCGAGACCTTCAACCAGTTCGGCGCCGCGATTCCATTCAGCCGTGCGCAGCGCATCGGCCGGGGCAGGCGAACTCGACAGGAACAGCGCGTTCCAGCCGGCCATCAACGCGCGGATGTTGAAGGGGAACGCCAGTTCGGTTCGCGGCGGTTTCGTTGGCGAAGCGGTCTGCGTCATCAGATAGGCGTACAGCGCCTGCAGATCGCTTTCGCTGGCTTTGGCGAACGATGTATAGGGATGCGCGGGATAGAGGTGATGTCCGTCGCGCGAGACGCCCTGGCGCATGGCGCGCGCGAAGGCCGGATAGCTCCAACTGCCGATGCCGGCCGTGGGGTCCGGCGTGATGTTGCTGGCATAGACGATGCCGAACGGCGTCTGCAGAGCGCGGCCACCCGCGAACGGCGTGCCGTCATTGCCGGTGTGGCAGACATTGCAGGCACCGATGGCGGCGGCGAGGCGGCCGCGTTCGATGGTGGCTGCCGCGTAAGTGTCGGCCGCGGGGCGGACGATGGGCGAGATCGCTGAGGCCCATGGCAGGATGGCTGCGCCGGTCGCCAGCGCACCGGCAAACGCGCCCGCCAGCGGCCATGCCCATCGGCGCCTGGTCGCTGTAGCTGAGCGTTGTGGGGCCGTGGGCGGCGGCAGCGGGTTCAAGGCTGCGCGCACCTTCTCGGGAGTCAGCGGCAATTCCCGAAACCGCACCCCGGTGGCATCGAAGATCGCATTGGTGATGGCGGCAGCGCTCGGCACCGAGGCCGATTCACCGGCCCCGAGCGGCGGCTCGTCCTGACGCGGCATCAGCAACACGTCGATTTCGGGCACGTCCGGAAATGTCAGAATCGGATAGGCGCCCCATTCGAGGCTGGCGACGCCCGTCGACGAGAAACGCACTTCTTCTTTCAGCACCCGGCTCGTCGACTGGATGACGTTGCCGTGGATCTGGTGCTTGACCCCGTCGGGATTGACCATCTGGCCGGTGTCCTGGCCGCACACCACGCGCGTGACCGCGATGTCGCCGGTGACCTTGTTGACGGCGACGTCGGCCACCCAGGCGGCCCAGGCGGCGGCCTTGCCGGGAAACTTGCCGTGGACATAGACCGCATAGGCAAAGCCGCGGCCGTACAGAATATCGCCGCTGCCGCCATGCGAGAACGGACCGATATGCGGCTGCCAGCCGGCACGCTCCGCGACGGCTTTGACCAGATCGATGGCGCGTTGATCTGTCAGATAGCGCAAGCGGTAGGCGATCGGATCGACTTCCGCCGCGACGGCCAATTCGTCGATGAAGGATTCATGCGCGAACGAATTCGGCAGCGCCGACACGCCGCGAAACCACGAGGCGCGCGCGATCGGCGGCATGTCGTGGACGGTGACCCGCATGTTGGAGATCAGATAGGGCGGGATCGCGGTGCGATCGCCCATTTCAGCGACGTCGGCAACCGGCGGCGCCTTGCCGGTCAGGATGAGCGGCAGGCTCGGCGCCAGATTGGACGGATAGCGGGTTTCGAAATCATAGGCGGCGGGACCGCCTTCGTCGTCCAGCGCACCGCGGACGTCGATCACCTGGGCCGCGCCTTTCGGCTCCCAGGCGTGTTCCTGTTCGCGCGTGAGCTGGACGCGCACCGGACGTTTGACTGCGCGCGACAGCAACGCTGCATCGAGGGTGACATCGTCGGCGCAATTGCGTCCGTAGCAGCCGGCGGCCTCGAGGCGTTCGACGACGATGCCGTCTGCGGGCATGTCCATCAGCCTGGCAAGGTCGGCCCGGACGGGAAACGGGTTCTGGGTGCCCGACCAGACCACGAGATGATCGCCGTGCCAATCCGCGACCGCACATGACGGTCCGATCGATCCGTGCATCTGATACGGCCAGACATATGACCGCTCGAACGGCGTGGTAGCGCCGCGCAGCGTGGTTTCGACGTCACCTTTGTCGGTCAGGACGCGCGCGGTGGAGCGGTTGTTGCGCAGCGGCGTTTCCGGGGCGTTGAGATCGGGAATCAGAGGCGGGGCCCGCCACACCACCTTCAGCACCTTCATGGCGCGGATCGCATGTTCCTCCCGCTCGGCGACGACGCCGACGAAATCGCCGATGACCACCACGCCGATCAGGCCGGGAATGTCGGCGACGGAGGACTCATCGACGCTGATCAGACTGTGTCCGATATGCGGCCCGGCGTCGAAGCCGGCGTAAGGCGGGCGCACCACGCGGCCATGCACCATGCCAGGCACGCGGACATCGTGCACATACAGGAAGTCGCCGGAAGCCTTTTGCGGGATGTCGGTGCGCGCCTGCCCGCGGCCGACGATCGTGTAGTCGGCAACGGGCTTCAGTCGCGCGTCGGGATCGATCGGCAGCCGCAGCGATCGGCCCTTGATCAGGTCCGACAGCGTCACGAAAACATTCGCGGTTTCGGCGTTCGGATGTCTGCTCGGGTCGATGCGAAAGCTCGCATCCGCGTAGCGCAGCGCGTCCGGCTGTGTGCCGATGCGCTCGGCTGCTTGCGCCTGCAGGAATTCGCGTGCCGTTGCTGCGGCCAATCGCAATGGCTCGGCGGTGATCTGGATGGTTTCGCTGGCGATGGTCGCGCCCTGGTCCGGTGCCGCGGTGGTGGCGCCTAGCACCATGGTGACATCGGCGAACGCGACGTTGAGCTCCTCGGCCACGATCTGCGCCAGCGCCGTGCGAATGCCGGTGCCGAGATCGACATGGCCGTTGAACGCCGTGACCGCGCCGTTGGCGTCGATGGCGAGATAGAGTTCGCGCGTCTCCGCCACCTCGCGATAGACGAGAAGAACGTCCTCATCCGACCAGTAGTGCAGAGCGGGTCGATCCTGCGGAGCGCTCAACGGATGTCCTCTCCGGCTTGATGCGACGCGCTGCGGCTCAACCCAGCGGCCGATCGTGCCGCGGCCAGGATCTCCACATGCGTGCCGCAACGGCACAGGTGATGGCGCAGCGCATCGCGAATGGCGTTCTCGTCCGGCGACTGATTGCGCTTCAGCAGCGCGACGACGGCGATGATCATGCCGTTCAGGCAATAGCCGCATTGTGCGGCCTGATGTTCGATGAAGGCGGTCTGTACAGGATGCAGCCCGCACCCGGTGCCGAGGCCTTCCAGCGTCACCACCGACTTGCCGGCGACAGCGGCCAGCGGCACCGTGCAGGACCTGGCGACATGGTCATCGACCAGCACGGCACAGGCGCCGCATTCGCCAAGGCCGCAACCATATTTGGGGCCGTTGAGCTGCAGATCGTTGCGCAGGATATACAGCAACGGCGTGTCCGGCTCCGCGGCGATCCGCGTCTCGGCGCCATTGACGCGCAGGCTTATCTCGACCGTGCGATTCAGCATGACGTCCCCGGCGCGTCGATCCGCGCAAGTGCTGGACGGTCTATTCCTGCAACATCCGCTTCAACGTATAGACCAGCGCCGTGCGCTCGCCGGGATTGAGCGAGCCGAATGTCAGTTCCGTCACATCGGCGGCGAGGGGGACGATGCGATTCAGCATGTCCACGCCCGAAGAGGTGAGGGAGACGATGACTTTTCGGGCGTCCACCGGGTCCTTCGACAGAGCGGTCAGACGGCGCGCCTTCAGCCGCTCGATGATGCCGCGAATGGTGGCTTGATCGACGCCGGTGGCCTTGACCAACTCGCCCTGGGATTGCGGGCCTTTGTCCTGCAGCGCGCACATGGTCGAGAACTGCACGCTCGTGAGTTGGGCGTCGCTGATCCTGGCCTGAAAGATCGCCAGGTGACGCTGATAGGCCCGGCGCAGCAGAAATCCGATCTGATCGGAAAACACGTAAGACGAGTCCTTGGCAGATTCTTGGGACGGGTCCTGCGATGTGCCCTGGGACGAATCCCGCGGCGGCTTCGGCGGTGATGGCCGGGGCGAATTCCGGGCTGCGTCCGTTTTGGCGGCGGTGCGATCCGGCGATGGACGTTGCATTGAAGTTTGCCCTCTGATCATCGCCAACGGTTTCTGATGGACGCGCGCGGGGAGGGAGGCTCTGCTGCCATGATGCTAGTCTCATTTCCGCAGGTCCAGACAATTGAAATCTGCGGCGGACCCACCGCATTCGGGAATCGGATTCGGCACATATCCGCATCGCAGGCGCTGCATTTCCGACGTGGTCCTCATCGCCCGTTAAAATAGCGTAGACGCTATTTATTGGCGGAGGCGAGGCAATTGTCAAATACGAGCATGGCGCGCTGCAGTGCCATAAAATGCGGCCATGAGTGCTGTTTTTACGCAGCTGCAGCATAAAAACTATGCGGACGGCATATTGCACGGCTGATGAAATAGTGTGTACGCTACAAAAAATGATATTGGTCAGCTCGGCTGATCATAACGGAGCGAAGCTACCAATGTCCAACACCCAACGCATCGCGATTGTCGGAGCCGGCCTCGGCGGAGCCTGTGCGGCTGTTCTGCTGCAGAAGGCTGGATTTGAGGTCGACGTTTTCGAGCAGGCGCCGGAGTTTTCGCGTCTCGGCGCGGGCATCCACATGGGCCCGAACGTCATGAAGATCTTTCGCCGGATGGGGATCGAGGACGCCGTTGCGAATAAGGGGTCCAAGCCGGACTTCTGGTTCAGCCGCGACGGCCATTCGGGCGACTACATGTCCCGCATCAAGCTCGGCGAATTCGCCGTCAAGGAGTATGGCGCGCCATACGTGACCATCCATCGCGGCGACCTGCACGAATTCCAGATCGCAGCGCTCGGCGATGCGCGTTTGCATTACAACAAGAAGCTGGTCTCGTGCCACGACGACGGCACCGGTGTCGATCTCGTCTTCGAGGATGGCACCCGGCATCGCGCCGATATCG
>JAPLPC010000190.1:0-1028 GCA_026400425.1 Hyphomicrobiales bacterium
CGCGGCGGTCCGCCGCCGCAACACGAGGTCCAGAGATGGCCGACGCCCTCAGCATTCTTGCCACCGCGTACAAGACCACGGTGCCGACGACCTCCGGCAAATATGTTGCGGTGGATGCCGAGGCGTATCAGGGCAGCTGGACCGGCAAATATGCCAATGGCAAGAAGTTCGAGGTTGCGGTTTCGCAGGTCAACGGCTTCCGCGCCCAGGTGAAGTATCAGAGCGAGGGAACGGTCAAGTATCAGCAGGTGCTGATCAAGGACAACACGTTCCGGGTCGGCGATACCAAGTTCCAGCTCACTGGCGACAACAAGGCGACCATCAAGAACGTGGTCACCGATGCCGCCACCGGCAGCACCTATCTCGACACCGCTTTCGCGACGCGCAGCACGTGACGGTCAAGCCGTGCGATCAGGCCTTGCGGTCGGTCTCGATCCGCCGCTCATAGAGCTTGGCATCCAGTTTCGCCGTGTCCATCGCCCGCAGGTAAGCGCGCGTGCGCAGGCGGGTTTCTTCCGGGTATTGATTGACCACCTGGTTGGTCTTCTTGTCGATCGAGACGAAGACGATCTCCGACGCATCGCGGTCGATGATTACACCCTTGGAAATGCGATCGCTATCCATCTGCTGGTAGTTCGCGGGTGAAATGTTGACGTGCGAAAGACCCGGCGCAGCCGTCACCGTCTTGTCCGGCGGTAGTTGCGTCGGCACGGCATCGCGCACGGCGTCCGGCGCGAGACGGATGATCGGCGCAGCAACCGGTGCCCCCACCGGCTTGACGACATAGTCGGTACTCATGGCAGCCCTCCTGGCACCACTAGAGAATCCCGACCCCTTATCCCGAACGCAGAGAATACATCGGACACGTGAATCCGGTACTCACGTCCGATCGATGTTTTGATTCAAAAGCGAACGATGTTGCCGCGTCGCTCGGCTGTAGGGTGGGCAAAGCAAAGCGTGCCCACCATCCCGATTTCGACCAGGTGGTGGGCACGGCGCAAGCGCAACTTTGCCCACCCTACAAGCCA
>JAPLPC010000190.1:1063-6270 GCA_026400425.1 Hyphomicrobiales bacterium
CCCACCCTACAAGCCAACAGAGCTACAGCGAGCGGCTGATCACCAGCGGCGTCATGTTGGCGCGCGCGGGCTGCGCCTGCCGGCCGGCGGCGGTGTAGGTCTGCGGCGCGTTGCGGCGCTGCACCTCGGCATTGACGCCGCGCACGATGCCTTCCGAGACCGCATGCGCGGTGGCGAGCACGGTGAGATTGACCTGCAGCATCGCCCGGAACACGTCGTGATGCTTGCGCAGCGCCTGCAGCAGATCTGGCGTCGTGCTGGCGAGATAATTCTGGCTCAGCTTCAGCAGCGTGATCATGGTGATGTAGCGCTTGGAAATATCGGCCTTCGGCGGTTCGAGCTTGATGGCCTCGCGGATATTGCCGGCGCGCACCAGCGCCGTTTCCTGCTCGATGATGGCGAGCAGATCGTTCATCACCTTCATCAGCCCGTCGGCGAGCTGCCGCGCTTCCATCGGCGTCGCGATGGATCGCGGGGCGAGGGGGGCGGCCTGCTGGCGCATTGCATTGGTCATGGTGACGTCCTCGATGATGAGCGGGAGGATTAGTTGGAAGCTTTGGCCTGCTGGATGATCAGCGAGCGGAACACCTCGTTGGAGATGCCGACGCCGCCGGCCTTGGCGAAGGATTTCGAATATTCGTCCGTCAGCATCGAGCGCCACACGCCGGTGCCGGTGGTGTCGCCGAACGGGCCGTCGCCCTTGATGCCCGAGGTCATCTGCGAAAACATCGAATTGAGGAACATCGCTTCGAAGTCTTCCGACTGCTTGCGCGTCTTCGCCTGTGCCTGCGGTGAGACCTTCTGCAGCGCCTCGATCAGCGTCTGATCGGGACGGCCGTTGATGGTCGGGTGCTTGGCCTGATAGGCCGCGGCGGCGGTGATGCCATCCATCACATCACCTCGATGTCGGCCTGGATCGCGCCGGCGGCCTTGATGGCCTGCAGGATGCCGATCAGCTCGCGCGGGCCGATGCCGAGGCCGTTGAGGCCGTCGACCAGCTGCTGCAGCGACACGCCGTCCTTGACGATGGCGAATTTCTTGCCGTCTTCGGTGACGCCGACCCTGGTCGAAGGGGTCACCACGGTCCGTCCGTTGGACAGCGGCGCCGGCTGGCTGACATTGGCGCTCTCCGAAATGGTGACGGTGAGGTTGCCCTGCGCCACCGCGACGGTGGCGACGCGGACGTCGCGGCCCATCACGATGATGCCCGAGCGCTCGTCGATGATGATCTTGGCGGCCAGATCCGGCTCGACCTGCAACTGCTCGATTTCGGTCAGCAGCGCCACCACGTTGCCCTTGAATTCGGGCGGGATCGACATCTGCACGGTGGAGGGGTCGATCGGCTCGGCGGTCTTGCTGCCGAGGAAATCGTTGACCGCGGCGGCCATCCGCTTGGCGGTGGTGAAATCCGGATTGCGCAGCGCGAGGCGCACATTGGGCAGCCGGTTCAGCGCGAATTCGATTTCGCGTTCGATAATGGCGCCGTTGGCGATGCGGCCTACCGTCGGCACGCCGCGGGTGATCGAGGCGGCAGCGCCTTCGGCGGCAAAGCCGTTGATGGCCAGCGAGCCCTGGGCGACGGCATAGACGTTGCCGTCGGCGCCGAGCAGGGGGGTGACGAGCAGCGTGCCGCCGGTGAGGTTCTTGGCGTCGCCCAGCGCCGACACGGTGACGTCCATGCGGGTGCCCTGGGTGCCGAATGCGGGCAGGTTGCCGGTCACCATCACGGCGGCGACATTGCCGGTGCGCAGCGTTTGGCCGCGGATATTGACGCCCATGCGCTCCAGCATCGCCTGCAGCGACTGCCGGGTGAAGGGGATGTTGTTGAGGGTGTCGCCGGTGCCGTTGAGGCCGACCACGAGGCCGTAGCCGATCAGCTGGTTCTGCCGGACGCCTTCGATATTGGCGAGATCCTTGATCCGCGACGTGGCGTGGGCCGACGCCATCGACAGAACCAGTGCGCACAAGGCGGCACAGGCGGTCTGATAGAATCGGATCGAAGTCAGGCTCGACATCTTGCTCCCCGCGCGGTCCAGGCTCGGACCATCGCCACTCCCATGACGGTGTCCGACATTCCTGTAGCGAGGACCGTGCCAGTCTGAACTCTTGGTCTATGGTATTGATTTTAAGACATATTCCGAACGCGGTGTAAGTTCCGTCCCCTCTTCGGCAGAGTCGAAACTGCCGCCTGCGGCAGTTTTTGCCGGGTCGTTTACGTTTGATTAACCATAACGCGCGAGGGTGCAGACAGGGCCGCCAGCTCAAGCGAAGATGTCGCGGGAATGGGAGTGGCCAGGGCGGACCGGGAATGGCCGCCGCTTTCGCTGGATCCGCCAAATGCGCATTTACGGACCAAACAACACCACGCTTGGAACGGCCTCTTCGGGAACGAAGAAGACCGGTTCGAGCACATTTTCGCTGCCCGACGCGGCGCCCACGGCCGATGCACGCCCGGCGGCAGCCCCCCGCGCGGCCACCAGCATCGATGCGCTGCTGGCCATGCAGAGCGTCGAGGACGCCACCGAACGCCGCAAGAAATCGGTGCAGCGCGGCCGCGGCGCGCTGGAAGTGCTCGACGAACTCAAGATCGGCCTGTTGTCCGGTGCCATCACCCCGGCCACCGTGGCGCGATTGCGCAATGCGGCATCCGATCTGAAGGCCAGTTCGGGCGATCCCGGGCTTGATTCCGTGCTGTCCGAAATCGAGCTGCGCGTCGAGGTCGAACTCGCCAAGGCCGCGCAAGACTGAGCCACCAGGCCACCGGACTGCCCGGTTCCGGTGAGTAACCGGGCAGGGGACAGATCGGGCTAGTTCCTCGACGTTATTGTTTGTCACACCGCCTCGCTATATAAGCGCCGCGCAGCCGGGTATTTCCGGCGCCATGCAAGCATTGATGGGTTGGCCTTGGACAAGACAACGAGCTATCGCCCCTCCGATAAAGAGCCTTTCATGAATGAGCGGCAGCGCGACTATTTTCGCGCCAAGCTGCAGGCGTGGAAGGAGGAAATCCTTCGCGAATCGAAGCTCACCCTGCAAGCCCTGCAGGAGGAGAATGTGAACCATCCCGATCTGGCCGATCGCGCCTCCTCGGAAACCGACCGCGCCATCGAACTGCGGGCCCGGGATCGTCAGCGCAAACTGATCTCCAAGATCGACGCGGCCCTGATGCGGATCGAGGACAACTCTTACGGCTATTGCGAGGAGACCGGCGAGCCGATCTCGCTGAAGCGGCAGCGCGAGAAGGTCTATCGCGACGAATAGATCGTCTCTATCCGGCCGCTGTTCTAGGGTCCGCAACGCGACACCTTGCCGCTTGTGAGCCGCTCTCGCAGGGGCGCGTCACCGTGAAAATTTTACCACGCGACGCTTGAAACTTTTTTCGGAATTCCTCATTTTTCGAACGTCGCCAAACGGCGATCCGGGCGCCAATCGGGCCCGGGTGTGACGGGCGCCGGCGGTGTCCGGTGTCTGCTCGTTTCCATCTTGCTCTCAGGAGGATTTGGTCATGCGCACTTACGACTTCTCACCCCTGTGGCGCTCGAGCATCGGCTTCGATCGCCTTCTCGACTTCGCCGAAGCGGCCAATCGCGCCAGCGAAGACAACTATCCCCCCTACAATATCGAACGACTGGACGCGGATCGTTATCAGATCGCGCTTGCGGTTGCCGGTTTCTCGCCTGAGGAAATCTCGGTGACCGCCGAGCAGAACGTGCTCACCGTCGAAGCGAAAAAGGCCGAAACGGCCGAGCGCAAATACCTGCATCAGGGTATTTCGGCGCGCTCTTTCAAGCGACAATTCACGCTTGCAGATCACGTGCAGGTCAGCAGCGCGTCGCTGGAACACGGTCTGCTGAAGATCGCTCTGGTGCGCGAGGTGCCGGAAGCGATGAAGCCCCGTCGCATCGAGATCGCCGACGCACGAACGGGCAACGTCGCGCGAATCGAAGCGAAGGCCGCCTGATTAGCGCCGGTCGTCCCGCAGTTGCGCGGGGCGACCGTCATCTCGTTCATTGTCGGTGGTCATTGGAGGAGGCAGACATGCGCAAGACCATCACGCATGACAACATCTTCGAGTTCGAGGCTCTGTTACATCCCGGAACGGTCTTCGAGCATCCGCGCGATGTGCTCGACCATCCGGATCTTACGCTGTCCGAGAAGCGCGCGATCCTGGCATCGTGGGCTTCGGACGCAACTGCCATCGCGTCGTGTCCATCGATGCGGTCGCCCGCCGGCCTGAAGGCGCCGGTCTGCATCGACGACATTCTGGATGCCCTGCGCGCGCTCGATGGAATACCGCCCGAACCGCCGGGTGGAAAGCCACAGCGACTGCGCGAGGTTCACCGCGCGATGGCGGCCTGACGACCATTACAAGATTGGCGCGACGGCGCGTCGGAGCGAAGCTGCAGCTTCGCCCGGAGCGCGGTCTGGCCTGTCCACACCCTTCATTCCCGCGGCCCGATGTGTCAGCATGCGATGGCCGTGATTGGCCTCGGGGGGATCGTGGATGGACAAGCAAAGCGCGATCGCCGAGATTTTGCGTTACGTCAGGCTGAACCGCACGCCGCTGGCGGCCTTGCCGCCCGAGTCAATCCCGCATGACGAGGCCGATGCCTATCGCGTGCAGGATGCGCTGCACGATCTTCTCATGCCCAATCTCGGAGAGCAGGTCGGCTACAAGATCGGCTGCACCTCAACGGTGATGCAGGTCTATCTCGGCATCGATCATCCCTGCGCCGGCGGCCTCTATATGGCCGGCTTCAAGTCCTCCGGCGTTTCGTTGCGCCATGCCGACTATGTGCGTGTCGGTGTCGAATGCGAGATCGCCGTGCGGCTGGCGCAAGATCTGGTGCCGTCCGACCACGGCTTCACGGCGGACACGGTAGCGCCGGCCATCGAGGCGTATTTCCCCGCCATCGAGATCGTCGACGATCGCTATGACGACTGGCGCAGCGTCGATCCGCGCGTGCTGATTGCCGATGATTTCTTTGCCGCGGGGTGCGTGCTCGGCAAAGGCGTACTCGCCGCCAACGCGCCGGATCTGGCCTCCGTGGTCGGACGCGCCATCGTCAATGGCAAGGAGATCGGCCGCGGCACCGGCGCCGACGTGCTCGGGCATCCCCATCATGCACTGGCCTGGCTCGCCAATCACCTCGCAGCGCAGGGCAAGGTGCTCAAGGCCGGCGAATTCGTCATGACGGGCAGCCTCG